>CAZFGY010000010.1:0-20832 GCA_964518465.1 uncultured Candidatus Saccharibacteria bacterium
GATGATAACCATGGTAAGGATGAGGTCCCGGGTTCAAATCCCGGTCGCAGCTCCATTTTTGTGTTAAAATAAAGGCATTATGAGTAAGTTAGATGATATTGTGAGTTTATGTAAGCGACGAGGGTTTATTTTCCCGGGTTCTGACGTGTACGGCGGGATGGCGGGGACTTGGGATTTTGGGCCGCTAGGCGTGATGCTGAAGCGCAATATCATGCAAACTTGGTGGAATTTTTGGGTGGATCAGCGTGACGATATGTACGGTGTTGATGCGGCGATTTTGATGAATCCAAAGACTTGGCTAGCTTCGGGACATGTCGATACTTTTGCGGATCCGCTAGTGGAATGCAAGGAATGTCACGCACGGTTTCGGGCAGATAAGTTGGTCGAGGGGGCCAGCGAAAGCATTACGACGGACGAATTTCTGGCAGCCAAAGTGAAATGTCCGAATTGTGGTAAGGAAAATTGGAGCGAGATTAAGAAATTTAACATGATGTTCCAGACCCATATCGGTCCCGTGGCGGACGATAGCAGCATCGCCTATCTGCGACCGGAAACTGCGCAAGGAATTTTCACTAATTACAAAAATGTCGTCGATACGATTTATCCGAATTTGCCGTTTGGTTTGGCACAGCAGGGTAAGGCGTTTCGGAATGAGATTTCGCCGCGCGATTTCATCTTGAGGGATCGTGAATGCAGCCAAATGGAAATTGAATATTTCGTGAAGCCGGAGACTTGGGAAGAACATTTTGAAAAAATGTTGACTGGGTGCCATACTTTCCTTGAGGAGCAGATGGGTCTACCAGCAGAGTTGTTGCATGACGAAGAAGTGCCGGCAGAAGATCGGGCACATTATTCGAAGCGTACCGTGGACTTAATGTTCGATTATCCGAACGGGCGCGAAGAATTAATGGGGATTGCTTATCGAACTGATTTTGATCTGCAAAATATCCAGAGAGTTTCCGGAAAATCGATGGAATATCGCGACAAAGTGACTGGTGAAGTTTTTGTGCCACATGTGATTGAACCGAGTATCGGCGTGGAGAGATTGTTCTTAGCTGTACTAAGTAGCGCGTATGCCGAGGAAGAAGATCGGGCGGTGCTACGGCTACCGGAGAATTTGGCGCCATATAAATACTGCGTCAGCCCCTTGCTGAAGAATAAGCCAGAACTAGTTGAGAAGGCGCGCGAAGTGTTCCAGATTTTGAAAAACAAATATACATTTGTGACTTGGGATGATTCGGGAAATATCGGCAAACGCTACAAGAAACAGGACGAAATCGGCACACCAAAATGCGTAGTAGTGGATTTTGACAGCCTGGAAGACAACAGCGTAACAGTACGCGACCGCGATACGACTGAGCAGGTGCGAGTGAAGATTGGAGAGTTGTAAAAGACAGGTTGCTTTGGATGCGCTTTGATGTTACAGTAGAGAGGTATGTCAAGAGAGCCTAACGAAGAAAAGAAAAAGTCAACAGTTAAACGCACTATTCATTACTATTGGCAGGAAGTCAAGAAGTATAAATGGTATTCTTTGGCGACGTTTCTATTGACTCCTGTGGTTGTTTTTATCCGGGCGATTTTAGCCCCACTGATTTTTGCGGATTTGATTGAAAAAGCTTCACTCGGGCTTTCGACAGAAGAAATGCTCAGAGTTGCGCTTTGGGAAGTGCTGGGCTTTTTAGCTCTCTATATTCTAAACAAAGTCGTTTTTGAAGAAATCAGGCTGTACTGCTGCTGGAAAATGGAGTTATTGGCGATGTATGATTTAGCAACAGAGTGTTTTTCCGTAATTAATGATCAATCGATGCAGTTCCACAGTAACCGTTTTTCCGGATCATTGGTCTCACAAACTAATAAATTTGTTTGGGCGTTTGAGCGATTAGTTGATACACTAATTTGGGATTTATGGCCAACCTTGGTTTATATTATAATGGTGATTGTAGTATTAGTACCTCAGGTACCGTGGTTTGCAATCGGTGTTGTTGGTTTTACCTTGGTTTATGCTTTAATCTCGGGGTTGTCCTTCAAGCGCATTGCCCATTTGAGTAATGAAGCGGCAGCGGCTGAGGCTAAACAGACTGGCCAACTAGCAGATTCCATTTCTAATATTATCTCTGTCAAATCATACGCGCATGAGCGCTACGAACACAAACGCTATGCGGACTTTTCTGGACACACCTTTGAGGCTAATAGACGCCAAATGCGAGCTACGATCGGACGCGATATCCAATTCAACATGGTACAGATTGGTATTACGGCCTTAATTTTAGTCTTTTTGGTTTGCGGACGTGAATGGCTAGGGATTTCAGTAGCAGTCTTGGTTTTGATAGTGAACTATGCACAAACCATTCAGGGTGAACTTTGGAATATTAACTCAATTTTTAAAAACTTGAACCGGGTCTTTGGTGATGCACGAGAGATGACGCAGATTCTTGATATGAAAGATGACGTCGTCGATATGCCGCAGGCGAAGACACTGACCTTGCAGAAAGCGACAGTGAATTTTTCGGGAATTAGCTTCAAGCACAAAGACGCGAAAAGACCCATTTTTGAGAATTTCGATCTGAAAATTGCGCCAGGTGAACGGGTGGGGATAGTCGGCGTATCTGGCTCCGGGAAGACAACGCTGACAAAGTTGCTGCTGCGGTTTGCGGATGTACAGAAAGGGGCGGTAACGGTTTCGGGGCAGAATATTAGGGACGTGACGCAACAGAGTTTACGCGAAAATATCGCGTATGTGCCGCAGGAGACTTCGCTGTTTCATCGTACAATTGCAGAGAATATCGCTTACGGAAAATTGGATGCGACGGCGGAAGAGATCAAGCGAGCGGCGGAGCTGGCGAACGCGGACGAGTTTATTATGGATTTGCCGGACGGATACGATACGCTGGTCGGGGAGCGTGGCATTAAACTTTCGGGCGGGCAGCGCCAGCGGATCGCGATTGCTCGAGCGATTTTGAAAGACGCGCCGATTTTGGTGCTGGACGAGGCGACTTCGGCGCTGGATTCGGAGTCTGAAGCGCTGATCCAGGATGCGTTAAATACGTTAATGAAGGGGCGGACAAGCGTAGTAATTGCGCACCGTTTGTCGACGGTGGCGAATTTGGATCGAATCGTGGTCTTGCAGGACGGAAAGATCGTTGAGCAGGGTCCACATCGGGAGTTGCTACAGAAAGAATCTGGCGTCTATCGCACGCTATGGTCACGACAGAGTGGCGCCTTCATGGAATAGGACGTCTAGTCTTGGTGCCGCCTAGCAGTGATAAAATTAGTCAGAACGATGAAGGTAGCCGCAAAGAGGATAACGACAAGTATGTTGAAGAAAATCGGCTGCAAGGTTGACCAGGAGAGAGTCTCGAGAGTGGAAATTTTATTGTTGGCTTCGATATACCAATAGGACGGCAAGACGTGAGCGATGGTACGCACGAAGTCAGGTAGCCACTGCATTGGTACGAAAGCCCCGCAGAGGAATGAACTGCCGAGACCAATGACGTTGACAAGCCCGTTGAGGGCGTTGCGACTTTTGACAAGGTTGGCAATCAGAAGCGCAAGAGCGACGACCAAGAAGGTAAAGACAAACGAATTGAGAATAAAGAGTAGACCTTGAATGGAGAACATAGCTCCTCCCACTACGATGAAGCTAATCAAGACATAGACGAGCCACATTGCTGCCGCGAAAAGACAATTGGCGCCAAGAAGAATGCGGTTGACTTTTTCGGGCTTAAGCGCGCCAATAGTAATGCGGTCGGCGATTTTGGGATCGCGAAAACTGAGCAGAATGAGACAAATGATAAAAATGCAGCCGACCAGCAGAGGGTAATTGAGGAAGTTATAATAGAAAGCCGCGCGATTCAGACCGCTAGCATCAAGCTTCGTGGTGAGCCGAACCGGCACTTCAGTGGATAAGGTCTTCTCAATATCCTGGATTAGTTTTTGCTCGTCATGGTCAATAAGACGGTAGGCGCCGGCGGTTTCGAGAAAACGGGTCAAAGTCATTTCGGCAAGACTGGCGTTGTAATCCCCTGAGCTTTGAGTGGTAATCTCGGGATTTTTGCCGGCGAGAAAATCCGTGCGGAAGCCAGCCGGAATCTCGATTGCGAAATTGACATGACGATAGAAAATTGCATCGCTGAGAGCGTCTTCCTCGCTAGGCAGCGATATAACATTACTGCGCTCAGTTAGATAATTAATAAGACTTCTAGTGATTCCCTGGTCCTCGTCATGGTTAGTAATGTAAATATCCGGCTTGGTGGATTCGAAAACCATGGTGTTCTCGTTAGATTGGACGCTAAAAACACTGAAAAAGATCAAAATGGTCGTATAAAGAATCAGAATCCACTTATTGCGGCTGAGAATTTTGAGAAAAGCTTTAAAGACGGTCATATTGCTCCTTTCTTAAGGCGAAGGCAGATAGGCTAATTATAACAAGTGTTATAATTGCAAGGTTTATAACATTTCCCCAGAAACGGGCTGAGGTACCATAATAATAGAGAGAATAGAGCCCATCGGTGATAAGATTGGCGGGATTGAGCTGATTGACGAGCGGCAGATTAGTATCAACGATGTATTTCATGGTAATACCCATCATGCCGGCCAAGAAACAGCCAAACATACTAATCGCAATGACGATACCGATTTTGGCGTTTTCATTGGTGCGGAGAAGGCTCGCCACCATGACGCCAAGTCCCAAGCCAGTGAGCGATCCCACCAGGGAGAGGAGAATAATTTGCGGTAATTGATCGCCATAATCAACGTGTAAAACCAGAATCGTGTAAGCAAAGAGTAAAGCCAGAGCGGCTAGCTGGATGATGAAGCTAGCGGCAAGGTTGCCGAGGAGTAACTGAGTTTTTGAGGCTGGGCTAACCGAAATGCGCTTCCCGCTGGCGCTCATATTGGCTAGGCAGCGGTTGACAGCGGCGAGGCTGACGATACCACCGTAGAGGCAAGTCATCGCAATCAAAGTATAATATTCGATCATGGTATAACTAAGGTGGCTACTGGAAGCGTCTCTGAGATGAGCGGTTTCGGCCTGGGCGAGTTCGGCAAGTTTGCGAGGGTCGGCTTCGCTGATCTTAGTAATAATTTGGCTTTGTTCGGCGATACGCTCAGCGGTAAGCTGGATAATCGTGACGTCGGTATTACTAGAATGCGCGACAATTTGGGGACCGCTCGTGTCGAGATAAAGATAGGCAGCAACTTTCTCCGCTTGCAGAAGCTGCTCGGCCTCCTCTGCCGTAGTACAAGTAGTGGCAAAAAGTTGCTCCTTTGAGCCCGGTTCGCTAAGCGCGTCAAAAGCTTCGCCAAAGAGAGGATTTTTCGCCCAATTTTCGTCTTCGACCACGGCGACATCGATAATACTGAGACGTTCGCTGCTTTCGATATTGGAAAAAGCGAGGTTGAAAAAGGTCGCCATAATCAAGGGAAAAGCCAGGGTCCAGAAGACCAGTGCGTGATCGTGAAAAATCAGTTTGAGTTGATATTTAAAATTATGCCAAAACATTAGTCGCGCAGCTCCTTACCGGTTAGTTCGAGGAAAACATCGTTCAGAGTCGGGCCGACAACTTGTTTGACTTTTTTGGTTTTGACTAGTTGCTTGAGCTCGTCCGGAGTGCCCTGAGCGATGATTTTGCCGCTATCGATGATAATGACGCGATCGCAAAGTTGCTCAACTTCTTCCATATAGTGCGAAGTATAAACGATGGTGGCGCCGCGCTTGCGCAAGGCTTCGATGTTGTCGAGAATGCGATTGCGGCTTTGAGGATCGACAGCGACGGTCGGCTCGTCAAGGAAAATTAGCCGCGGCTTATGTGCAATACCGCAAGCGATATTGAGACGCCTAAGCAGCCCGCCCGATAATTGTTTAGGATAAAATTTGCGATATTTGGTCAGACCGACTAATTTCAGGGCGTCTTCGATGCACTGGCGACGTTCGGCACGGTCGGTAATATACAAGCCACAGAAAAAATCAATATTATCGTAAACATTCAGCTCGTCAAAAACGGCAATTTCTTGGAAAACGACCCCAATCTGGTGCTTCAAATCGTAAGCCGAGGGCGACATGGGTTGGTCAAAAATCGTGATCTTGCCTTTATCATATTTGAGCAGTGATAGCAGACAGTTGATGGTGGTGGTTTTACCGCTGCCGTTTGGGCCTAAAAGCCCGAGAATTTCGCCTTCTTCGACCTTGAAACTGAGGTCGTTGATGGCTTTGAGATTTTTGTAGGTTTTGGTTAAGTGTTTGACTTCAATCGCGTTTGACATATTGATTTCCTAGATTAACGATTAGATGCTGTGGCTACATGATAACGACCCCCCCCCGTTAGCTTTTCGCGAACGCTGGTGGCGATCTCCTGGACGGTTTCGGTAAGTAAGCGCTCGATGTCGGCATCGCTAAACTGAACAGTACCGCTAGCAACCAAAGTGGCAAGGCCGTGAGTAAAAATCCAAACTTTGAGATGGAAAGCACGCTGGGCGGCTTCGTTGAAACCGGTCATGGCCATACCGTGACGGATAATTTCATCCGAAACGTCGGATTGATCGATAAAAGTTTCCGGCGTGAGATCAGTCTTGGTCATGAAAAGGAGCTTGAAATAATTGGGGTAATCACGGGCGAAACGAATATAAGCGAAACCCATACCTTGGTAGGGGCGGGGGCACTTAGCACCCTCAAGCATGTAACTTTGATAAAGCTCGTGAATGGATTGGAGTGCGACGGCTTTCACCTCATCCATGTTCTCAAAGTTATAAAAAATCGGCTGCACCGAACAGTCGAGTGCTGTAGCTAAACGCCGAACGGTAAGATCGTCGAGGCTATGCTCTTCAAGAAGGGTCAGAGCGGCCTGGATGACGTCGGCTTTTTGGATCTTGCGATTAGAAGTCATAAAAAGGCTTTCTATTTAATTATAACAATTGTTATTATAACGCATGTTATGATAAAGGAAAGCCTTGTTTTTGACTAAAATTGATGATTTGCTGGTTGAAAAATCTATTGATCGTTCCAACGTTTGATGGCGTCAGCGATAACTTCTTTCGCGGCCTCAGCGTCAGCAAACTCTTTCACCTCGGTAGATCCAGGTTTTTTGAGGTCTTTGTAGTGGTTGAAGTGGAACTCGATTTGTTTAATCAGCTGTTCGGGCAGATCGGCTAAAGTCTGATAAGCGTCGCCATTGTTGCGGTCGTCAGCGACAACGGCGATCACCTTGTCGTCGACTTCGCCACCGTCGACAAATTTCATGACACCGAGGACCTTAGCCTTGGTATAGATACCGGTGGTGAGAGGTTGATCGGTAATTAGTAGTACATCGAGCTCATCGCCATCTTCATCGAGGGTCTGAGGAATGAAACCATAATTGCAAGGCTTCGCAAAGGCCATCGGCTCGATGCGATCAAGCATGAAGCAGGCGTTCTTGCGGTCCCATTCGATTTTGTGATTGGAACCGGTAGGAATCTCGACGACGACGTTGATTTCGCCATTTTTATAATCGCCAGCGTCAAGAATTTTGTTAAAATCTGCCATAAAAACTCCTTATTTATGGTCTCATTATAGCACAAATCCCCCGGCGTACGGGGGATTTTCGGCGTGCCTTGGGGTGTATTGTGAGAATCAGCCGACGATGAGGAAGTCGAGCTCGGGGTAGGCCGTCGTAGTGACGGCGGTCTGGAAGTGGCGGGCGGGGTCCGAGGGATGGGGGCGAGCAGTTTCGCTCTGGTGGCTACAAAGGGTAGCCAGGACCAGAATGAACGAAACGATCGCGACCGCGAAGGTCGCCAGCGCTCCCTGGGAAGAAGTCTCGTGGATGTTGTTCTCAGCGTTTTTCATATTTTTTCCTCCTCTTTTTGAGACAGATAAAACCACCTTAAGGCGCATTTTAAGAGGTACAAAGGTGATTTTAATCAACTTATGCTTACATTGTAGCACAGATTGATGAAAAAGTCAATACTTTTTATGTTTTTTTGCTAATTTTGCGAGAAAGTTGTAAAAATTATTGTTGGGCGATGTAGAGGCAACGGACTGAAGAAGCTTGTCTTCTGTAACCCGCCATGCTTGCGAAGGTACCATAACCAACTGGGCCACCTATGACATCTGAGCCGTACATGTAAAAGTTTTGGCCCGTCGAAACTGAGGATGAATAGCTGCTTGCAACACCAAGACGGGCCATACCAGCATAATCACTTGAGTCACTTGAAGCAATGCCGCTACCAAGTCCTAAAAAGATCGGTTCCATAGTAACTAAGTAGCTGACTCCATCCGCAGCGATGCCAGTCATGGTATTGCTATAGCGGTTGTTAAATGCGAAGTTACCGACGGCAAAGCCATATTGGGCGAGCAGATGATACGCAGAACCACTAGTATCATTGTATTTATAGCCCGCGAGTGGGAGACGCCAGCCTTTGGGGCAGATGTCACCTGTGGCAATTTGATAGATCTGGTTCAAGGCGGCACCGGTACCGGCGGTGGCAGTATTGTAGGTGTAGTAATTGCCGAGCAGATAGTGCGCATCGTAGATGTGGTTCGTTTCATCAACGGCGAGGTTGCCATTATTTTTCGTGAAATGGGGGTCGGTAGAGGGTTGCCAAACGCCGCCTTGGACGTCGACGACAATTTGGCCCTTTGCGGGAGTGGCGCAGACGGCGATATCGAGCACTTCGTCGCCGCAGTTTTGAGAATAATCGGAGGGATTACGAATTACCCAAAGTCCAGGATTCCAGGATTTGATCTCGGTGTCGTTGCTTGCGCCGGTAAGGTTGTCTTTCACGGTCGCTACGGGCGGGTAGGCGGAGGAAGCGTTCCAGTCGACGTTGCTCTTCTCGGTGGTCAGACCGGCGGGGGTAAGGTCGAGGGCGAGATTTTGACTCATCCAACAGTTGCCGTCGGCCATTTTAGTGACCCAATATTTCTTGCCGTCACGAGTGTCAGTGAGTTGCTTGGCGCCATGCTGGCGTTCGGCGGCGCAGACTTCGGCCGTCATTTCCTGCATAGTGGAGATAGTGTCGAAACCGCCGACGACTTTGAGAGGATTCGCAATGACCGAAACGGTGACTTGACCGCTATAAGTATCGGCGGTTAAACTGTTAGCGACTTTGGCGCCAAAGGAGAGCGTGTAGTCAATCGTCCCAGTGAGCTCCTCGGTGTCGGAAGCACTGGATTTGCTGAGGACGCGAGTGCGGGTCGTAGGCATCGAAGAGTAACGCACGGTATTGGGGTCGACGTCTTTACCTTCGGTGATGTTGTAGCCCCAAGTATTTTTGGGAAACTCGTCTGGGGTGAGGTTCAGACCGACACCGGTGAGCTTATTATCATTCTCGGCCGTGGTGCCGGTAAGTTCGGTGCTGTTACCGTTGATGTAGACACCATAGCCGCTCGAGCGGGAGATTTGGACCTGAAGCGGAGTCGATTGCGAGACAAAAGTGCCCTGCGGAGTAGGGTCGATGAAGGCCTCGATTTCGGGACGAGCGATGGAAAGCTCGAGGATGGGAGCGTCGTAATCGATCCAGGTCGGCATGATATTAGAATCGTCCTCTTCGGCACGCACGGGAGTGGGACTAATCGGATTAAAAACGATAAGAGCGCCTAGGGCAAGAACAACAATGGCACTGCTAGGGATAAGACGCATGAAGCTACGCCGAGTAAATGTTTTGTGTTGAAATGATCTGATCATCCCGCCTCCATGAATTATATTTACGTTCCCTGCGGTAAATATAAAAACGACACCGCAAAGGGTGTCTAATCCATACCAATCGTCGCGAACGGTTTAATGTCCGAACAACGAATTGTTTTGCGGTGCCGTTTAGATGTTCCGACATCTGACGTTTAAACCTATATCACGACATCACAAATTGATTGGTATGTATTAGACAATATTAGTATAGCATGAACAATTTCAGGATGGACAGAAAAATGTTGTGATTTTTACAACGTTATGCATGTGGTGCAGAAAATGCCCCCTGTAAACAGGGGGCAAAATCGCTTTTAGACAAAACTTAGGCCTTCGTCAGCGCCTCGGTAAACCGCTCACTGTCAAAGTCATACAGATCGGCTTTGGCGCAGTGCACCCACGCCTTCAGGTAGTCAGGGTGGGACTTGAGATACTCATACTCCCAGACATGTAAGACTTCCGGGCGCGCGGCCCCGTAATAGCTGCCGCAGCCGTCGCAGTATTCACTAGTATGGAAAGGCTCATCTGAACGGACAGACACACGATTGTAATGATAACGGTAGCCGTTGATGACAATGCCAGGGACAAAGGTTCCTAATTTACTGGGTATAGCTCCATCAGAATCACAGACGAAGAACATTACCTGATCATCGAGATTAAACCAGTTATACGGGCGTTGAGAAGCGAAACAGGGCTTTTCTTCGGCTTTTCTCATAACTTGAGCAAGGTAACCAGCGTAGGCACCGGCGCGCTGTTTGCGCGCGACTAGCTTAGCCTTACGGGCTTTAAGATATTCCACGCATGTGTCCAGCAATTCCTGGGTGCCATTGGCGAGGGCGCAGGGGGTATTAAAGCGATAGACATCCTTGTTGCCCAGACACCACTCTTTAATGAGGTGAGGCGGAATGAACGGACAATCGGTGATAACATAATACTCGGGCTGATATGTGCCGGTTTTGCAGCGTTCACAACAATCACATCCGCCACAAACCTTGAAGGTCGTGACGTTGGGTTTGTAGTTGGTGGACGCAGCGTCCAACGATTCCGGGTCGTCGCCCCAGCCGTCCTTCATCACGCTGATACGCGGAAAATCGGGATTCTCATACTGAGCCGCCATCGTCTTGATGTCTTCGAGCGTCTTGCCAGCCAGCAGGTCGATGTCGGCTTGCGCCGCTTTCACCTGTCTGGACAGACTGCGCTCCTCGCTCCGCCAATACTGCTTCAGGTATTCCAGGTTCTTACTGCCGATGAAAATCAGGTCAGCTTCGGTCGTAACATAGATGCCATGCCAGTATTCGGGGATGAGATCCTGCGGGTTGATAGTGATGTTTCGATTTGCCATAGTACAAATCTCCTTTCTTTTGGTGGGGTTCATTTACGAACCTGACAACAATGAGATTTTTGCTGCTAGGCAGCATATGGCGCACAAAAGTTTATGCGCTCTATGCCACCGAGCAACAGATTATGGCTGTCAAAAGCGATATTAAGTTGCTAGACCTCTAAAGCTGGAGGGGTATTTTTCGCAAGAAAAATACCCTGTGTACACAGGGGTGAACCTATGCAACAGTCTACCGGATGTAGATTTGTGGTCTACATGCTTCAATTGTACCACATGTCATTAAAAATGTCAATAGAAATTGTGTTTATTCTAGGGATTTCAAGATTGGCCAAAGATTTTTTGGTCTTTAATATCGTCAGGAAGATAATTTTTGTCGAGATGGAAGCCGGCTTCCCACTTTTGACCCTGACCGAAACCAAGATCTTTCATCAAACGCGTGGGGGCATTACGAAGCCAAGTCGGTACCGGGCAGCCCATGCTGCGATGAGCAAGCTCTTTGGCGCGAGCCCAAGCATTATAAGAGTCGCGGTTCTTCTTGGCCTTGGCGAGAACGACGGCGACATGGCTGAGAATAATCCCACTCTCCGGCATACCGACGCGTTCGACAGCTTCAAAACAGCTGACCGCGAGGTTTAGCGCGCCATTGCCGGCCAGACCGATATCTTCGGAAGCAAAAATCACCATGCGCCGGGCGATAAATTTCGGATCCTCACCGCTTTCGACCATGCGAGCGAGATAATAGAGAGTGGCGTCGACATCTGAGCCGCGCATCGACTTGATAAAAGCGGAAATGTTGTCATAATGATAGTCGCCAGATTTGTCGTAAAGCGGCATTTTTTGGCCAACGGCCGTCTCGACGACTTTTTGATCGACTTTTTCGGCGAGGCTGAGAGAAAGCTCGAGGTCGCCTAGGGCAGAGCGAGCGTCGCCGCCGGAAAGTTCGGCGATGTAATCAATGGCGTCCTCGGTGACGCGTTTCTCGGCCTTTTCGGCTTTAATGGCGCGTTTTAGGACTTCAACAATATCGGTTTTTTTGAGCGGAGAAATAATAACAACACGAGAACGCGAAATTAGCGGCGAGATGACCTCGAAACTGGGGTTTTCGGTGGTGGCGCCGATTAAAATGATCAGACCGGACTCAACATGCGGTAAAAAGGCGTCCTGTTGAGCTTTATTGAAACGGTGAATTTCGTCGACAAAGAGAACGGTGCGGGTCTTGAGATTCCAGTTGACCTTGGCGCGTTCGATCACGGCCTCAATATCCTTTTTGCCAGAGGTAACAGCGGAAAGTTCGACAAAATCGGCTTTGTATTCGCGAGCGAGGATGCGGGCGAGAGTGGTTTTGCCAGTGCCGGGAGGACCCCAGAAAATCAGGTTGACGGGCTCGGCTTTTTTAACAATTTCGGTAAGAATCTTGCCGTCGCCAATAATCGCGTCTTGGCCAACGACTTCGTCAAGGGTTTGCGGACGCATGCGTTCGGCAAGAGGAATGCGGTTCATAGGGATATTATAACATAGACAAGTATCCCCTAAACCTTTCTTTTTTGGTGAGACCGTAGCAGTAATGACATATAGCAAGTACATTAGTACATTTCTCTTCGAGTATACGGTTTCTTTTAGTCTCTCAAAAAGAAAGATTTAGAGAATACAAACTCTATGAGCCTAGAAGAAAGAAATGTATCTGTCGGGGGTCTTTGCTTTAAACGCACCTCCCAGCCTTGACCCGCCTATAAAGGTTTGCTAGAATAGGATTGTTTTTAGTATTTAGCGTCGCTTTATAGCGACGCTAATTTTTATACCATGCTTAGTGATATAAAGCCCTAATACTATACATAGAAGGCGTAGTTTTAGACCCATACCAATAACCCTCCTTTCTCCCACCAATGACAAAAAGAATGGTTAGGTCTAGTTAGGAAGGTGCTAGGGCTAGACTAGCATAAAATGAAAAAGATCAGCAAGCACAGCCTTCTTCCTCCGCGCCGGGGACGTCCATCCTTGGGCTAGCGCCCAGCAGGTTCGGGATGTCGGTGCCTTTGCGCTCTTTTGGTCCTCTGTGGTTAATTCCCCTATCTACGCTCAGTACCTCGACTTTACTCCCGCCCGTGTCAGCCCCTCCCGCCGCTATGATCGCTTATACGCCTTTTCCCTCCGTTGCCTCTTGCTAGGCTGATCTATGGAAAAGGGTGATGGATTGTATCAAACAACGATATTATACCCTCTTCCTATCCTAGTAGTATAAGGCAACGGAGGGGGAAAGCGTAGGAACGATGATTAGAGTTGGAGGGAACAATGTCATAGGGAGTAAGGAAGAGGGATTGAGTAAGTTTTAACGAACTTACAACAGAAGACCAAAGGTCCGCATAGTGGCCAAGATCGCGGAGCTGCTGGAAGCCAGCTTCAAGACCAACCGCTCCGACGCGCGCAAAGTAGATAAACCAGCTTAATTAAGCTAATTCTATTGTACTTTTATACCTGTTATTTGATGTTTGAACTAGTAACGAAGTTATAAGTTGGGCTTCGTCCGCAGCGGATTCTTAGATCAAAATGGATCGGGATTTCTAGGGACAGGTGGCTTTAGATCGCTTACATGGTCGTCGATAACTCGCATGTACAATAATACCCAAGTTATTCACTATCTCAATTTTGATACTCTTGTAAGTAGCGATTCATCACATCCAGCTCGTTACGGTCTTCCCCTCCGTTGCCTAGTCTCTACTTAGGCTATAGGCATAAGAGAAGCGATCACATGCTGGGCAAAAATAAGCATAGAACTATTGACTTTTTTGGGAAAGTGTGATAAGATTAAAGGATGGGGACAAAAATCGCCTAGTACTTTTACTTGTGAGAGGTTTTTGTTGCTAAATTTTAAATCGGGGTGGGACCAATGCAAACAATTAGGACGCTAAATCTCGGTCGCTGCGACGACCAAAACATTCGTCAGGTGCTACAGGAGCTTAAAGACTCTCTGAGTACTTTTAAGTTGTCGCTGTGTGAGGAAACGCTGGAAGGCCATCAGGCCGTGCGCATTTTCTTGCGCGACACGGAGAGGCGCTTGGTACTGTACGAGAAGTTCCCGGGTGAATCCTGGGAAGATTTCACGCTGGAGGTGCAAAGATGGCTGGATTACCGCAAAGCGAAGAAAATTCTTACGCATCTGCGGCCGCGTTTGCTCCGGGTTGGCTGGAAAACCGAGTTTGGAGACGACGATGCGACCCGGCCTACACGCCAGATCACGATTACCAAGGGGGATGCGCATTTTGAGACGCTGGAGTATCTTGATCTGCAGCTGTTTACGCGACAATTGACAGTTGCGGAAAAACAGCGTGATATCATGGCGCGTTTTAACGATGTCTTGAAGGTCGGTTGGAATTTGCAATTTTCTGACCAGGATTTGTATGGTTTCACCGTGATCGATCGCAAGGCACTGACGCTGGTGGCCCAATATGCTTACCACGATTTCCGGCCGTTTTACGACGACCTGAATGCTGAGTTGAAGCGTTGGCGGCAAAGCCAAGATCTGCGAAAAGAGCGTCGCAATAAACAGGCGACGACCTGAGCAAAAAATCTCTCGACCGACAGTCCCCTGGAACTATCCAGGGGATTTTTCTGTGGATTTTTAGGCGAAGGCGTGGGCGAGAGGGAGCAGGGCGGGCAAAATCGTCTCGAGATCAGTAATATTAGCCGCCGCGCGCAACTTGTTGCTGAGAAGAAAACGAGCGAGCTTGATCTCTGGAGCAGAGATGTTTCCGCGCGAGTCGAGACGAAGAGCCGACTCGGCATGATCCCAAAAATAATGTGCGGTGGGCGAAAGGGCTTCACCAGAGACATCACAGACGAGGTTGATCGATTCACCAGAGGACTGAGCGAGATTGAGGGTGAGCCAGGTCTCGACGAGCGCGGCATTGTAACCAGCATTAAGACCTGCTAAAGCCTGGTCGAGAATAGAAAAATATTCGGGATTATCAGTTTGTTCAGCGGCGCGATCCAAACGCTTGAGAAAATTAGAAGCTAGTTCAAGTCGGCCTAAATCACCGAGAATATTACTATAAAAACGTAACATTTTGGCACTGGTAAGAGTGCTGAGGTTAGAGCGACCTTGGTGCACAACTATATCCGCGACCGAAAAAAGTTCAATACCGCCGGCAAGTCGGGACTTTTCTTTGCGAGCTCCCCGAGCCAAAGCTGCGATCTTGCCCTCTGGCGTGAGGAGGTTGAGAATACGATCGCTTTCGCCGTAATTAGTGCGTCGAAGCACGATGGCCTGAGTGCGAAGATCATGACTCATGGCACGCTTCCGATTGGGTCTGAGTTTGAGAAAGTGTGGCAAAAATGGTTTGTCGAAGTGAGCTGGGCAGCATGGTTTCTTTATTAAAGACCGCGACGACGCCATAGTGGCTGAGATCTCGCTGCGATAAATCCAGTGACGAAACTAAAATGACAGGGATGCGAGCGGTGTCTTGATAAGAAATTAGTTCGTTCAAAAAGGTGAAACCATCCGGGCCGTTCAAGAGCACATCGAGAATGATCAAATCGGGCAGACCGTCGGCCAGAGCAGCGGTAGCGGCAATTGCGTCAGAGAAAAGCTGAGTGTTATGACCATCGGCAGCCAGCGCAAAACATTCGGCCATGACAGGATCGTCTTCAATGATAAAAAGGTTGGCCACTAGATACTCCAGAGACTTAGCTGCTTGGAAATAGGCAAGTCGATATAAAAACTGCTGCCGTCATGATGGCGAATTGCGCCAAGCTTGGCATGCATGTAGCGCGCAAATTCAGAAGCAATATAAAGGCCGAGCCCGGAACTACCAGGGCGCATGGCAATAGTGGTCGGTTGATGGAGTTGGCCGGACTCAAGAGCACGCCAGAGTTTCGCGGGGAGCGACGGACCATAGTCACGCACACCGATGCGAATTTTACCCCGTAAATCGACTACGGAGAGAACGCTGGTACTCTCAGAATCAGAATAGTGCGCGGCATTGATGCAAAAATTATAGATTACGCTGTAAAGTAAATCGAAATTTGCAACAGCAAGGCGCGAGCGATTTTTGTACTGAAAATCCAGACGACGATGTTCGAGCGCAAAAAAGGCGGAGGCGTCGCGTAAGACTTCATCGCAGACGCCGCGCACGCTGACTGGCTCCATGGCAAAAAGTCCATCTTCGAGGCGAGCGATTTTGGATAAATCGTTGACCTGGCGCAGGGCGCGTTCAGAAAGATTGACGAGCTGAGCCTGGAGGCGGGTACGCGTGGTCTCATCTTCCGCAAGATCAAGCGAAAGAGCCAGTTGGCGCATGACGCTGAGCGGCGCTTTGAGATCGTGCGCAGCTACCAAAATACCATTTACCTCACTTCCCATGGGTTTAGTATAGCATAGATAGGGTGACTTGAGGCTATTCGACGAAAGAAACTGTATCGAGAAGTTTGTAGAATTCTGCGGCGAAAACGTCCGCGTCGGTCTGGAGCATGACAGTCTTATCGCGCAGTTTAAACATAGCGAGAACGCCGTGGATACTGCTCGGCAATTCACCGACGTAGATATTAGCCAGTGCGCCACCGACATTACGCGTCGAGAGGGTAAGGCGACCGTTGCGGAGATAATTATCGTAACTGCGAGTAGCTTGGTCGAAGGAAGTATTGCGAATAGTCACGCGCAGAGCATTGATGGTCTGGTTGCTGACTGGCTCAACTTCGCCCGGATTGAGATAAGCTTCGAAATCGCCGCCACTGGTGGCATCTTTTGCAACATACACGCTCCAAGTTTTGGGGTACTCAAAAGTAAGACTACCGTAGTCGATCGGACCCATGAAATTCTTATAAGGATACTTTTCGCGTTCCAAGAATTCTTCTTCCATCTTGGTAGTGTTTTCGGCGACAGCCATGGCGACAGCCGCATCGATTTGGCCCTGCACATCGGTCGAAATGGTATCGTAATCAATATATTTTTGAATGTAAAGCCAAATGAAGACAATCGAAATCAGAGCGAGAACGACAATAATAATGATTTCGATAATGTTACGATGGGATTTTTTGGCAGGCTCGGGAATGAGCGTCTGAGCCGACGTCAGTGGTGTGCCGGTATTTGGCGGTGTAGCTCCAGGCGCAGCTGGCGCGAAAGGCGCTTCAGCGGCGGGCTCAACGATACTACCACTAGGCATAGGCTGGTTTTGCATGCTATTATTATACGTCAAGGTTTAGCTCTTTGTAAAGTCTTCTAGGACTTCGACTTGGTTCTTTAAAGTTGCGAGATCTTGCGTAATTGAATCGGCGAGCTGGGCGGCTTTTTGATATCTCTCGAGAGCCTCATCGAGCGTAAAATCGTCGCCATAGAACCACTCGAGCGCCTGATCGAGTTGGGCGACCTTCTCGGTGATTGATGGTTGAGGTTTAGTGGTTGGTTCGGTTTTCGACATGGTGAATCTCCGCAGTTAGTTCTTGAGTAAATGTTGTAATTTTTACAACATTTCCGGGTGAAAGTTTGCCTCGGACGATGGCATAGCCTCGTTCTAGGACGGCTTTAGGGTTCAGGGTTTGAAGGATCTTTTTCGTCTCGGAAATATGTTTCTGCTGGAGGTCGATTTGGTGCAGAATCGCTTGCCTGACATCGGCAAGTCGATCGGTGAGTTCGCGACTAAGAGAGGCGATAGCCTCAAGCAAAGCGCGGCGCATAGTTTGGCGATGAAGAGAAACCTGATTGAGGATGGCAGAGCGGTCGGGAGTCAGGAGCTCGGCGGCATGAGAAGGCGTAGAAGCGCGCACGTCGGCAGCCAAATCAGCGAGGCTTTCGTCGATCTCGTGGCCGATACCGGTGAGGACAGGAATACGGCTAGTAGCAATGGCACGAGCGAGTTTCTCGTCATTAAAGGCGGCTAGATCATCGGCGCTACCGCCGCCACGCAAAATCGCGATCACAGAGACATTGTCTTGTTCATTGAAATAAGTCAGAGCGCGAACGATTTGCTCAGCAGCCAACATGCCCTGTACCTGAGTATTAATAGTCTGAATATGCAAACCTGCCCAGCGATTATTAAGGATTTTTAAAAAGTCGAGATAACCGGCGGCAGCCGTAGAAGAAATCACGCCGATCTCGGTGAAATGCTGAGGCAAAGGACGTTTCTTGGCCGGATCAAAGAGGCCTTCGGCAGTCAGCTTTTTCTTGAGCAGTTCAAAACTCTTTTTGATGTTCCCTTCGCCGATCGGCATGATCTGACGCACGGTAAGGGAGAAGCGACCCCAGCGGGTGAGTTTCGGAACAGCGCGGATGCGAATTTTCATACCGTCCGTCAAACCGACCGTGAGCTGGCCAAGAGGCAGGAAACAATTTAGACAACTCTCATCTTCTTTGAGATCGAAAAAGACCCATTTGCCTTGATTAATTTTGAAACTCGCGACTTCGCCTTCAATCAAGACATCACTATAATCGGCCTCGAGCGAATAATTGCACTGTTCGATAAATTGACTGACGGTGAAAGGTTTTTCGGGCTGAGGATGGGCGGGATTATCTTTGACCGTGAGCCAACCGTCAAATCCTTCAAACACTATTTCTCGACCTCGCGCATAATTTCTTCGCGCTCTTTTTTACCAATTTTGGAAACGGCGTTTTGGTAGAAGCCATATCCGCTGACGATGGTGCCGATCAAGACGACGACGCGGGTAGTAATGACGACAGCGGTAGCAAGCCCAGCATCGACGCCGAGGGCTGACATAACAAACACCATAGTACCCTCGTACCCACCGACGCCTCCTGGGGTAAGCATGACGGCGCCAATAACACTAGCGATAGCCTCGGCAATCATGATCTGAGGCAAGATTTCGACATGGCCCATGCTAATGCCGACCAGCCAGTAAGTTGCGACTTCGAGGAAGCTATAGACAATTCCCCAAATGATCGGATGAATGAGAATCTTCTTGTTGTGGCGGGCGACCATGAGATCTTTGTAGATGTCGCTGAGATAATTTTCGACGGTTTCGTAACGCATGACTTGGCGTTTGTGACCGAAGGTGACGGCCTTGACGACGCCATTGATAAATTTCGTAGAGACACGTGCAAACCATTCGATACGCTTGCGGCTGCTGGCAATGACGACCACAGCGGCAAGCCCGGCGATGATACCGATACAGATTAAGCTGGTGAGACCGATGACCCACCAAGATTCGCCCGCGATGCCGCCCATGAGAATGAGAGCGATGATAGCGATGACGGTCTGGAGCTGATTAGCCGTAATGGTAATGGCGTAGCGTAAAGCATACATGAAACTGGTCTGACCGACGGAGGAACCGAACTCTTTGAGACGCCAAGTGATGTAGCCGAGACCAGCAAAACCGCCACTAGGAATGGCGTGGTTGACAAAGTTGAGCTCGAAAGAAATGCGAGTCAGCATCCAAGGGGAAAACTTGCCCTGGACAGCGGGGAGATTTTCGGCATTTTCGGTCGTGGCGACTTCAGCTTTGGTCGCGGATTTAGCTTCGGATTTAGCGGTCTTTTTGGATTTTTTCTTCTTATGCACGACTTCGGCGCGACCCTTGGCGGCCATGTAAGAGAAGAACATCTGTCCAGCGCAGTAATACATGAAAAGTTGCTCCGGAATCAGCAAGAGGACAAAGAAGAGGTTGGTCCCGGTCAGATAACCGATCGCACTGGCGATATCGCCGCGGGCGCTCCAAACTACAAAAACTACTAGAATCAAAGTTAAAATCGTGAGTATTTTACGAAACATAATAATCGCATTATAACATAGAAAATTGGCCTGTGGTATAATTAGAGAATGAGAAGATACCTGGCGGTCTTAGGTCGGCAGCCGTTGATTTCGGTGGCGGAACTGGAGAGCTTGTTTACTGAGGTGAAGCTGGTGGGGCGGGAGCTGGCGGAGTTTGAAGCGGAGCAAAAACCGCAGATTGCGCGGCTCGGGGGGACTTTGAAGTTGGCTGAGAAAATCGAGGGGACGGTCGTGGATTTTTTGAAAACTTTGCCTGCGGAGGGGAAAATTACCCTCGGGGTATCGGATTATACGCGCGGGGCGTCGGCTTTTAGGGCGCAGGGTGAAGCGCTGAAGCTGAAGCGGATTTTGGTAAAAATGGGGCGGAGTGTGCGGGTGGTGCCGAATAAAACCGCGGCGCTTTCGACTGCGACGACGCTACACAATCATCTTTTTACGGAAACAAAGGTGGAGTTGATCAAGAATGACAAGACTTTTTACCGAGTCGTGGGCGTGCAGGATATTGATGCTTATGCAGAGCGAGATCAAGCCCGACCGGCGCGAGACGCTAAAATTGGCATGTTGCCACCGAAATTAGCACAAATTTTGATTAACTTGACTGGGAAGCTGCCGGAGGGGGCGCGTCTGCTCGATCCTTTCTGCGGTACGGGAGTAGTTTTGCAAGAGGCGACGCTGATGGGCTATGTGCCGTACGGTACGGACGTGAATCTGCGAATGGTCGAATATAGCCAGAAAAACTTGGAATGGTTGAGTGAAAAACTCACGAAAAGTCGGACGCCGAATGAAGATCCTGCATCTAATACTTCCATTGTAGCACAGATTAGTAAAAATGTCAAGCATGAGCTAGTTGCAGAGGGGGACGCGACGAATTATACATGGGAGCAGCCGGTGGATGCGGTGGCGGGGGAGACTTATCTGGGTCCGCCGATGTCGATGACGCCGACGGGGATGAAGCTGCGCCAAGCCAAAGAGGATTGCAAGAGTATTATTATGGGGTTTTTGAAGAATTTGGCGGGTCAGATCGAGCCGGGGACACCGGTCGCGATTGCGGTGCCGGCTTGGCGTCGAGAAAACGGTAATTATGAGCGGCTAAATATCCTTGACGAAATTCAGAATCTGGGCT
>CAZFGY010000011.1:0-20587 GCA_964518465.1 uncultured Candidatus Saccharibacteria bacterium
ATAAGTCCTTTTGGGCATAATGTTACTCTCTTGCTTTAATAATAATCAAATACTTGTTCTAGTATACACCAGTTTTCCACTTTTTTCAAGAAGTTTTCCACACCTAGTTTTAGAGACTCGGTCAAAATTGTGGAAAAGTCACCCCTGTGAACATTTGTTGTTATTATGTCATAGGAAAACTATCTGTAAAAACTGTGGAAAAGTCATTTAAAGTTTGTTATAATTGGGGTCAAGAAGGAGGTCAGAAGAGGTCTATGTTTGACGTATGGAAAAAAGTGCTCGCTGAAGTCGAACAGACCATCCCTCGTGAACAGTACTCAACTTGGTTCACGGGGACTGAACTCGTGTCTACGGAGGGTGGTGTAGTAATCATCGGGGTACCGAATGTATTTAAACGGACTCAGTTGCAGGCTAAGTATTCGGAAGTAATTAAAACAGCTTTTGAACATAATCATGTAACCGTGAAGACGTTGCAATATAATATAATCGCAAAAGAACGTCCAAAAACTCGGTCATTACGAGAAAATAGCATAGAACGTACGCAAACTTTAGCAAATTTGCCACAAGTGAAAAGTGGTGCGATTCAGACGGGACTGAATCCACGGTATACTTTTGATAATTTCGTAATCGGATCAAATAACGACCTGGCAGTGAGTGTGGCGAAAAATATTGTCGACAGCCCGGGGGAAAAATATAACCCCTTCTTTCTGTATGGTGGACCGGGACTTGGAAAAACTCACTTGGTGCAGGCGATCGGCAATGCGTTGCTTGAACGAAATCCAAAAATGAAGATCTTGTATACGCCTATCTCTAGCTTCTATTCGGACTTTATTAAATCGATCCAGAATAAGCGTGGTGATGAATTTCGGCAAAAGTTTAAGAAGCTGGATGTATTAATTATTGATGATTTCCAGATGATCATGAATAAGGACGCGTCGCAGCAAGAGTTCTTTGATATTTTTAATGAATTATACCAACTCAATAAGCACATCATCGTAACATCTGATAGATTGCCAAGTCAAATTAAGTCGGTAGACGAACGCTTGGCGTCAAGGTTGACCTGGGCGGGCGCCTACGATTTACAGCTACCGCAATTTGAGGATCGCTGTGCGATTTTGCGCTCGAAGGCAGAATTTAAGGGTGTAGAAATAGAAGATCAGGCTATAGAGTATATCGCAGAGAATGTAAAAACGAATATCCGCGCCCTTGAAGGTGAGTTAGAACATATTTTGGCGGTGGCAGATTTTAAAAATATGACGCCGCTTGAGGTGATTAATGAGGGCTATGTCAGCACAAATAAGACGACGCACAATAAAGTAGTTTCACCCCGCCAAGTAGTGGAGAAAGTGGCAAAATATTATCAGCTGACAGCTAAGGAAATGTGCGGGAAAAGTCGTGTAGCACATATCAAGAATGCACGACAAGTCGCAATGTATATCCTGTCAAAGAATTTGGGCATGAGTACGCCAAAAATCGCCTTAGAAGTGGGAGTAAAGGACCACACAACAGTAATGCACGGAATTAAAAAAATTGAAGCCGACTTAAAGCTAAACTTCAATCTGCGAGACCAAGTTGCAGCAATTAAGGAGAAGATCTATGAATAGAGTGTGTTCGGTTTTTTCGGAATGTTCGGGTGCATCTCGTGTTCGGTTTTTGTCGTTGTTCGGGTGGACTGTTCGTTCGGTTTGTTCGGTAGATTTTGTGGAAAATTTGTGTAAAAGCTTGTGCGAAAGTCTGTGGGAAATCTGTGAAAAAGTTGGGCGATTTTTGTGGATTTCTGAGTTTTGCACAAAAATAGGACTGATTTTGCACACTTTTCGCATGTGGGTGGAAAAGTTTTACAGAGGGTTTTCCACTGGGTTTATATCTGTAAAAAGGCCGTTTTGCACAGTTTCCACAGGGTTTACTATAACTACTATTAATATATTAGGAGGACACTAAAAATGGAGCTTAAAATTTTACAGGAAAAATTATCTAGGGCACTAAATAATGTGAGTCGAGTAGCGGCTGGAGCAAGAGCAACTCTTCCAATATTGAATAATGTATTAATTAGGGTAGATGACAATAAAGTAACACTAACCACCACCAACTTAGATATGGCGGTAGTTAGCCATTTACCGGTAACTAGTAGTAAAAATGGAGTAGTAACTGTACCGGCAAGATTAATGGCGGAGTTCGTAAGTAATTTACCTAAAGGTGAATTAGTGGATCTTGCGGCGGATGCTACAAAAGTAACGATTAAGGCGGGTGGGTACAGTTCAGTAATAAATGGTGCATCGGCAGATGATTTCCCGGAATTGCCAGAGATTGATGAGGCGAAAGCTACGCGGTTCCAGATGAGTGCGGAGGAGTTTAAAGAGGGGCTAGCTCAAGTGATGATTGCGGCAAGTAATGATATGACAAGGCCAGCGTTAACGGGTGTATACTTTAATACTCATGAAGGCGCGCTATATCTAGCGGCAACAGATGGATATCGTTTAGCTGAGAAAAAATTGGTTGGTAAGATTGGGGCGGAAGTTGCGGCAATTGTGCCGGCAACGTCGCTACAGGAAGTGCTGAGATCGATGACTGATGAAGCGAACGAGGTAGAGATTTTGTTTGATGAAGCACAGGTAGAGTTTCGGGTGGGAGAAATTGAAATTATTTCGAAACTAGTGGATGGTTCATTCCCTGATTATAGGCAGCTGATTCCGAAGCAAACTGAGATTGAAGTGAAGTTGGAAAGAGATGACCTAACGAGGGTGACAAAATTAGCGGCATTGTTTGCGAAGGAAGTGGGAGGATCGGTAGCTTGTAGTACGGATGCGGCAGCGGGGGTGTTTGCGATTGCGGCGGTAGCGAATGAACTGGGTGAGAATAATTCAGAAATTAAAACGGATGTGAGTGTAGATGGTAAAGTGGTTTTGAACTCTCGTTTCCTGCTGGATGCCTTGAACGTATTAGATAGCAAGAAGGTGAGTTTTGGATTTTCTAATAAACTGGACCCAGTTGTACTTAAAGGGGAAAAGGATGATAATTACGTTCATATCGTGATGCCTCTGAAGAGCTAATATGGTTGTACGGAGTGTGAAGTTAACTAATTTCCGGAGCCACGATAGCTTCGTGATGGAGTGTAATCCGCAGACAACTACGATTATTGGGGAAAATGGTTGCGGAAAGACATCGGTGCTAGAGGCTTTGTATGAGGCGATGCAGGGGAAGAGTTTTCGGGCGGTAGATAGGGAGATTTTACGGCGGGGAGCGGAATTCTATCGGGTAGAGCTAGAATACGAGGATGGGCGGAGGGTGATAGTGGTTTATGACGGTAAAAAGAAGGAGTTTTTGGCGGAAGATAAAAAGACGCGAAGACTACCGAAAAAATCGCGTTACCCGATTGTATTGTTTGAACCAGATGATTTACATTTGGTAGGATCGAGTCCGGTATCGAGGAGAGCGTATTTTGATAGAGTGTTTGGGCAATTATCGGACGGATATAGTGTGGCTTTGGCTCGATATAATAAAGCTCTGAAACAGCGAAACGAATTACTTAAAAATGAGGAGGTGCGACAGGAAGAATTGTTTTCCTGGGATGTACTATTGACGAGATACGGCGTTGAGTTAGCGGAGAGTCGAAGAAAGTTTGTCGCAAGAATAAATGAGAGTTTTACGGAAATATATCGTTCAATTGCAAAAAATGAGGATGAAGTAGAGCTAGCGTATAGGAGCGAGGTCGGAGCGGAAAGTGAGTTTATAGCAAAATTATGTCAGGACTTTGGTCGTGATTCCCTGCTGGGATATACGAGTTTCGGGGTGCATCGTGATAATTATGAATTTGTATTTAATAATGCAAAGGCCGATGGCTCGGCGAGCCGAGGTGAAGTAAGATCGAGTATATTGGCCTTGAAGTTTATTGAAGCAATGATGATTACGGAAGATCTACAAAGAAGGCCAGTAGTGCTGTTTGATGATGTTTTTTCTGAGCTTGATGAGGTGAGGCAAAGGTGTTTGGTGAATAATTTCCAAGAGAATCAAATTATTCTAACTTCGGTGGAAAGTAAGGATGATTTGGCGGGGTGTGTGAGGATTCGGAAAACTTAGGGTGCTTTGCCGGGGATTTGATAGGCACTTTGGTCAATGTATTTGATAGGAAGATCATTGGGCTTAATATTGTAGTCGTCAGCGAGTTTTTTAAGGGCGCGATCGTAATTCCCGCCAGTGTAGTCGGTAATGGTAAGAGTGATGCCTTCGTCGTCTTCGGCAATAATACAGGAGATTTCGTAGGAGACATAGGGGCCATAGCCACCTTCGTAAAAAGCCACCTTAATAGGTAGATCGGACATGATAGGATATTTGTCGAAGAGGGTAGAGACACTGTTGGTGCCATAAGCATTTTTACAGTTGAAATCAGGATAGATATGATCGGATTTTTTGGGACAAGAAACGGAGGCGGCAACCGCAGCAGCTAGAGATGAACCTTCTTCGGTATTTTCTGGATTCCAATAAAGGTTGATGGAATAAGATTGTTGGATGGTGGGTAAGTCGACGAGTGCAGTGCTGGTGTAAAAGCCACTAGTTTGATTATATGATTCGGTGACAGAGTTTTCACGGATTGAAGCTTTGAGTTTAGTGAGACGTGACTTGTCTTCGGAGTTTAGCTCTACGTTGTCGTATAGGGCGGCAAAAAGATGATCGCGGATATTATCGGGGACGGTTTTGTAATAGGTGGTAAAATTATCGATTTTAATTTCTGGCCCATAAGGATTGCGATGAAAAATACCACTGATGAAAAGAAGACTAAGAATGAGGATGATGGCTAAGATGACGCCACCAGTGATAAATAGAGGTTTGAGTGAACGGTTAGAATTTGGCATAGAAGGGTTGATTGGCATATCAGAGTCCTTTCAGGTGTCCATCAAGATAAGCGTAGGTAGGTTGGAAGGTTTGTGTGAAAGTTTTGAGATCGTAGGTGATGTGGTTGAGTCCGAAGCTCTCGCTTTCGTACCAATCCATTTGGCCGATATAAATGAGTCCTTTGGTAGTATCGATACCGAGAACAATTCCGGTATGGCCGTATTCGCCTCTAGAAGAACTGAACACTGCGTAGGGGCGGGGGTAATTGCCGGTAGATAGGCCCTTGGCAAAACGGAGAGTATTAACAACGTCGCGGCCATTGCCAATGGAGTTTGTACCAACATGAATGTCGGTGTAACGATTCAAGAAATAGCGCACAAAAGAGACGCAGTTGGCTTTGCGGAAGACGCTACTGGAGTCACAAGAGATACCATATTGAGATAATTCAGAACAGTTGGTGAGGATATAACTTTGCATTATCTGAAGCGCTTCGACCGATGAGGTGGCTCCTCCAGCGACGATACCGGCGCTATAGCATTCGTTGTTGGTGACGGCACCACCCAGGGCAGTATAGCGGGGGTAAGCACCAAAACCATTAAAGGTAGCGTTAGGATTGTAGCGGCCATCGCTAGTGTAGAAACCCTTCCATTTTGGGTTCATGGAGCTTGAAGTGGGGTCTCGTTGGGCATCATAACGGTTCATGACATACGGTGAACCTTCGCCGTTGTGTGCTTCTTTATCGGAAAAACCAAGATCTAACGCTTTTTGAATATACTCATCAGGCTCACCATTATAAATAAAGAAAAGACGTTTGATATCACTGGAGAGAGAAAGGTTGAGTTGATTTGAGGTTACGAGATCACTCAGGTGTTTAGCAAATTCCTTGCTCTGGTCTTCAAAAGACTGATCTTTGGATGATAAGGGCTGGCCGTAAACGCCACGAGTGTCGCTAGGATTGGTTTGGGAGGCATTGTTTTCGATGCTATGAATGGCGGCAAGAATGGCCCAGGAAATATTAGTGGAAGTGGTAGCGTCTTGATAGGTGCGTTTATTATTTTGAATAGCTTCCCACTCAGCAGAAGAGAAGACATCAGAGCTATTATAGCTAGCGGTGCTACCCGGAATGCAGGAGGCAGCGGAACCCATAGGATTATAATAGTAGATTCCACTCTGATCGAAGAAGTCAAGGGTGGAAGATGGGAGGATAGCGTGAACTGAGAGTGGTGAGGTAAGAATAACGGTGGCGCTTGCAAAAATAGCAATGATGGGATGCAGATTTAGCTTAGAGAAAAGTTTCATGATATGGCGTAGCTCCGATTGCGTAAGTCGCTATAAATAGTGTTTTTGCTAACGACGGAAGCAATATCTACCACCGCTACGAGTGGAGTATTGACAGAGCCTAGCTCTGGCGTGGTGTCTTTGAAGTTTTGTGTGACTTGTTCCCCGGATAAAGTAAGATCGAGTAAGTCGGTAAATGCGATGCGGGTGGAGGGGTCATAATTCTTGATAGTATTATAAATATCTAGAACAGCAATGACAGTATCGGCATCTTGTTTGGTCATACCGGTAAGGCTAGCGATGAGATCGGAAGTGGTGTTGATAGGGTTTTCGGCATAGGATTGTTTTGTATAGGCGAGGACAGCGTTGTTGCCGTGTTCCGCGTTGGGGTCGAATTGATCGAGAAGACGCATGTCTTCGACGTAGCGTTGGTAATATTTGATCTCGGAATCCCAGTCTGGGTTGTCGGCAGAGTTGCGGCAAATCGATCCGGTGACCCAGGCCTTAATTTCAGAAGTGATATATTTAACGTTGTTGAGAATATTCATGAAGGCACTTCCCCATTGGGTGTGTCCTGTATGGCCAGAGGCACCTTCGTTTTGGGTGATATTGCCGCCGATTCGAGCAAAGAGATTAGTATCAAAGACGCCAAGGGGAGAATCGCGATTGACGCAAACATCTACGAATTTCTGGAGACGGCTACTACGTTTGATCTGTTTATTACTATCGAGATTCGCAAGAATGACGGATTGGTAGGTGGGGTCGTTGGGATTAATATGAATAGTGCTAGGATCGGTGGTGACTAGAGGATTGCAATATGGGTCGCTAGCAATGCCGAGTTCATCGTTTTGGACACAACCTTTCCCTTGGTAAGATGTGTAATTGGTGTAAGCGGGGTTGATACTGTTACTCGCGAAGACTTGATTGCCAAGTAGGCTTGCGAGTGAACTGGAAGTGGAACGAATAAGGGAGGTAGCGCTAGTGAGTTGAGATGATGTAAGGCTGGGTAGTAAAGTGTAAGCGATGCTACCAAAGAAAGTATTTTTATTAGTAATGTCAAAGGGGCTATGGTTCGCGCGGTCAACTTCGGCTTCCATGGCGAGAACTGTGTTGGTAAGGCCAGCGAAAGTTTTAACAGCTTTGGTAGACGAGGCGGTTTGGGCGCTGCCATAGGTACTGATGGCAGTATTGGCGGCGTAGGCGCCACGCGTGAAGACTTCGCCGAGAGCGATACCACTGAGAGAAGAATAATAGTTGTCATATAAGACTTGATTCAATGAAGGAATGAGAAAGGAGAGTGTGGTTTCGAGACTAGCTTCGACGGCCGAGACGGCGAGTTGGCCAGTAGAAGCAAAAAGATTGCCAAACCAACCTTTGAAAAAGTCGAAGATAGAACCAAAGAATGACCACTCTCGATCGTAGCTAGACCAGCCAGCCTGGAAGTTTTCGTAGCCGCTACTAACTTGACTCCAGTTATTGCCTAGGTCACTTTTAGCATTGGTAAAGATTTGTCCGCCGACCATGGTACCCCCCATGCCATCATATTCGGTAGTGATGGCAGAGAGACCGTTTGAGACGTCACCACTTTCAATTTCGCAAGAGATGGCTTGGCTCGGACTGTAACCTTGGTAATTGGCATTGAGACTTTGGTTGATAGCGTCGATAGAAAAATATTGGGTTTGAGAAGTATTGATGGTGGTGTTAGAAAGGATGCCGCGCATACCTTCAGATTCGAGAGCGGAACCCTTGAGTTCTACTTCTTCGCCGGTAGTAGGATCGATGACGGTCGTGGTACTGCTGGTAGTGAGGCTATTTAAGAATGCGTTCGTAGCGGCGGCGTCGCCATCGCCGGCCATCATCTTACTGATATTTTCCATGCCACCCGTGAAGGTTTTGATGGAGGAATACCGCAAAAGAGCGTTATTAGTGGCGGCAAGATTGTTGCTGAGCTTGAGTTGGGCGCAATTTTGGCTGAGGCCGGCTCCACCACTTTTTTGATATAATTGAATACTTTCTAGTAGCTGGCTACTGTCACTAGTGGCTCGGTTGGAAACCGAATTGGATTGGCGTCCATCACGAAGTTCATATTCTATGCAGTCGTCAAAAATATTTCGTTTGACACAGATAATCTCCCAATCTTGGCTACCGTTTTCGTAGGTGGCAGAGTCGTTGTCGAATTTTGAAGACATAGTAGATTGGTAATTTTCCATGTCGGTAGTAGAATCGTGAGTTTGTTTGTACTCGCTGAACCAGTTGCGAGAGAGACCGAGATGGTTGTAGGTAGTGTCGGCGGTCTCGTCGAAGAAGGTGGCAACACGGCCACGCTTAGCTTTCAGATAATCACTGCGAAAACTGACATCATTATTGTACCTTTCGGAAAATTCGCTGGCAGAAACAGTAATATCTTCGACGGAACCATCGGCAAGTGGGTGATGCCAGATAATATTATTACTGTCGTCTATTTCCATATTATATTGATTGAGGCGAGATTCGAAGTAGGACGAGACGTTGGAATACTTATCGCTGATGGGGTTTTCTTGACCGTTGTTCTCTAGCATATATTGTTGGAGCTCGGGTACGCGGAGGTAATAGCTGGTGTATTGGGAATCGGTAGCTTCGGTAAAGAGAGCGGAGATTGCACCAGGAAGGAGTGCGTTTGATGAGCCAAGGAAGACAAAGCCGCCAATGAGGAGTGCAGCGATGACGCCGCCAGCGATGAAAGCTTTGCGCTTGTTTTTGACTTTGGGGTTATTGGTACTATTACGGCCATGACTAGTGTAAAAGCCGCTAGATGAGGACGGGGTGGTAGCAGATACTGAGCTACCACCGGCGACAGCGAGTTCGGCGTGGAGGGCGTTTTGCTCGGCGAGTTTAAGAATATTAAGGCTAGACATTAGCGTTTCCCTTCTCCTGGGCGGGTAGTTATGAGAGACTCTTCGGTCTCGGAAGCGATCACTTGGATGTGGACATGGTTGCTGCCGGCAAAGAAGAGGCCCTGGCCCACTGGGAAATTGGCGAGGCGTTTCTTCTCTTCGCTAGTGAGTTTGAAGACATCAGAGAGTACGTCGACTGCAGAAGCAGATTGCTTAAGGAGGAGTTGCATAGAAGAGTTAGCAACAATGGCGCGTCCCATTTTGCTACTCATAAAGTCTTCAACGTCTTGGGTGATGGTGGTAAGGCCGAGATAGTATTTGCGAGCACGCTTAGCGAGACTGAAGAGGAAGTTGGCAGAATCATCATATTTCATGAGTTGCCAGGCTTCGTCGACGATGAGAAGACGACGTTTTTGCTCGGCGCGGACAACGTTCCAAACGTGAGAAAGAATAATATACATAGCGACAGGCCGAAGTTCGTCTTCGAGGTCGCGAATGTTGAAGACGACCATAGGGTTATGGATATCGATGTTGGATTGTTGAGAGAAGATGCCAGCGAAAGTACCTGTGGTGTATTTGCGAAGGCGCTGGGCGAGAGCGGGTCCAGTGCCACCCATATGGAGGAGGGTGTCGTAAAGATTAATGATGGTAGGAGGGGTGGATTGATGGGTGAGTGGATCGCTGGTGATGCCGGCGCGAGCATAAGTATCGATGAGGGCTTGGTCCAGATCGGCTTCTTCATTGGCGGTAAGAGCAGGGACAATTTGGCCATTTGGACCAATTTGATTCCCACCAAGCATGAGACGGAAAAGACCGTGGAGAGTGACGAGGTTGGCGCGGAGGGCGTCATTGGCGTCTTCGCTATCAACGACCTTAGGTAGGTCGAAGGGGTTGATACGAACGTCGGAGTTGAGACTGAGGCGAATATAGCTGCCGCCGACAGCGTCACAGAGCTTTTGATATTCGTTTTCTGGATCGATAATAATGATTTCTGAACCAATCATCATGGAGCGAAGAGCCTCGAGCTTGACGGCAAAAGATTTACCTGCACCAGATTTAGCAAAGACAACAAGGTTGGCGTTTTCTAGACTGAAGCGGTCGAAGATGACAAGGCCATTATTATGCATGTTGATGCCATAGAGAATACCTTTTTCTTGAGTCAGATCGGCGGACGTGAATGGGAAACTGGTGGAAATAGCACCAGTGTTCATGTTGCGGCGAATCTGGAGTTGGTCGGTACATTGGGGCATCGTGCTGTTCATTCCCTGTTCTTGTTGAGAAGTGGCGACTTTGCTGAAGACCATTTGTTGGCCGAGCATGGTTTCAACTTTGTGTTGGACGAAATTTAATTCATCTAGAGAGTCGGCCCAAAGAGTAATATAGAGACCAAAACGGAAGAATTTTTCGGCACCGACCTGGAGCTTATCGCGGAGTTCCTCAGCGTCTTGGATCGCAGCCTCGATTTCGGGGTCGCGGACTTTGCCACGTTCGGCATTGACGTTATAGCTAGCTTCGAGCTGGGTGACCTTTTTGCGGAGATTTTTCATGACGACGGTAGTTTCGACAGGATAAATATACATGGAGACGTCAAGGACTTCGTCGATATTAATGAGGGGTGAGATCCAGCCAGTATAAAGAGAGCGAGGGTAGCCATAGACATAGATAGTGCGGCCGTATTTAGTACCAAGACGGAAATAGGCGGCGTGGATTTCGATCGAACTAGGAGAGATAAGATCGCGAAGGGTGGTAATTCCCTGTTCAAAAGCTTGTTGGACTTCAGCTTCCTCGGCAGCTTGGGATTGGATAGCGATTTCGGCAGCAGTGAGCTGGGCTTTTTTGGTCTGTTTATCTTTTCTAGCCATTTTGTTTCTCTCCTTTACGTACATAAGTTGTCGCGAGCTTAGTGAAATCGACTAATGGTTCACGGACGGCAGTGTCGGGATTGTTGAAATTATAGTAGAGTTCGCTGAGTTCACGAGTGTTGAGGCGAACGGAGTTGATACCGATTTGGAAAAGACCGGAGACGACGGATTCAACGCGATTGTTGAGTTCGTCAACGGCTTTGTTGTAAGTATCACGATTAATGCGGGTAACCTCGGGAGCTTTTTTGCCGAAAGTCTTGAAGAGATTTTTGGTTTGTTGGACAAGTTGTTCGGCGTCGGCAGAGCTGTAATATGGGATAACGATGAAGAAGGATTTATCCATAATGTTGGCTTCTTGAGAGAGGACGTCGATGAAATTGATGTAGTCGTCCATAAGAATGCCAAGAAGCATATTATCATTATTGCGACGGAGTTTTGAGAGACGTTCGATATAGGGGCCAATGTCGACACGTTGAGAACGAACGAGGATCTGAACGGTGAAATTAAGTGAGTTGAGGAAATTTTGGTAGCTGTATTCGACCCCTTCGCGTTCCTGTTCGGACATAAGGTCGAAGTTGATAGACTGACAAGCGACGACGGCGCGGAAGGAGCCATCTTTCATAATGACAAGACCGTCGCGGAGCTCAGAAATAAGGAGTGAAGATTGGGTCGAGATGGGGTTTTCGACAACTTTGGGGAGGTTGGCGTCAGCAGTTTGAGAATTGACCGATTGAGCAGGTGTGGGTGCTGGAGTAGCAACGGGAGCAGCGGTTGTCTGGGTAGTAGCAATTTGCTGCTGGGTAAGCAGATGCCCGGGTTGGGGTAGAGGTTGTGCGGTGGGCTGTGGAATGAATGGTGGTTGAGGTTGCTGGACGGGTTGGGGGATCGGTTGTGGTCGTTGTGGTTGCATCCCGGGTACAGGTTGATTATTGAAGGTGGTCGGCTGGACAGGTGTATTAGCTGGAGGCATGGGAATATTGCCCGGTACAACTGGTGGCTGGCCTGGAGGGGTAGGGAGACCGAATTGGTTTTGATTGTTTTGTGGATTCATGTGTACTCCTTAACGTAATGAAACGTAGACTTCACTTTCATTTTCTTTGCGAATGCGATCGGCTGCGGCTTGGACGTCTTCAGCGGGTTGGGGCGTGACGATAGGGGTGGTAGGCTGGACGATGGCAGGTGATTCAAGTCCGGAGAGGGAGGTGGGTGTGGTGCTGAAACCGGCGCGGGGCTGAAGGACTTTTTGGCCAGGTAGCTGGATAGGAGCTTCAGCATTGGATTGATAATTATAGTCGGATTTAGCGATAGCATTACGCATTTGATTGATGACGGCGGCGCGTTGTTCCTCGCGCTGTTCGGTCATCATGGTGTTGAGACCGTAAGTATTGTTTTGATCAAACATATCGGTGGTATTGTAGGCTTCGGCGTAGAATTCATCTTTCATGGGAGTGCTGGCGTTTTTGATGGCGTGGCCTTCAGAGTCAACGATTTCGGCGAGGAAAGAGAGACGATGGCTGGCTTCGTCCTCGGTGATGTCGCGGGTGCGGGAAGCCTCAACTTTTTTGGGCGTGGTAATGAGAATGGTGGACTCACTCTGGCCAGGGACCCAGTAGCGTTTATTGGGTTTGGTATAGAAAGAGATGAGAGCAGCGAGATAGGTTTCCATGGGTTGATCTTTTTTGATAGGGAGGGCAAGAATGGTGAAGAAAATCATGAAGGGGATAGGAATGATGATGAGTAGAGGAAAAACACGGAAGAGGAAGATGGTCAGCATAAGGAGTCCAAAAACAATCATCAGGTAGACAAACTGACGAAATGTGAACGGCCCAAGTAACTTGTCGTCCGCCTCAACGTCTTGCGGGACTTTGTATGTTGCCATATGTATTATTATAGCACATAGTGGAGGGACGACGTGGAAATATTTTTGTGAGTGGGATGGAGTGAATGAAGTTAAGGAAGGAGCTAGTAAGTGTTGGCTTGACCAACGAGATTGATGACGTCGGTATAGAGTTGAGCTTTGCGAGCTTGTTCGCGTTCGTTGCGATTGACGATTTGAGTGATGCCGGCTAGGGTAGAGTCAAGAATATCTTCCTGCATGGCGTCATCGAGAAGCTGTTGACAGTCGTCGACAAAAAGACTGAGGTTTTCAACGTCACCAAAATAGTCGAGGAGCGGTTGGTAAAGCTCATTGATGGTGTAGTGGGTGGCGAAGAGACTGTCGATTTCGTGGATAATGTTGGTGTAGCTATTGCGGGCGCGGAACTCGGTGATGGCTTGTTGCTGGCTGAAGGCGCGTTGCTGACGATTGAGCTGCTCTCGGGTGCGAGAAATGCCAGGGTGGCTACTAGCGGAATCGTCGCCAGAAGGACTGCCGGATGGACCATCAGAGTGTGGGCCACCACCACTGGGTGGGTCAATAGGACCATGACTGTCGTCGGCGTCGTCACTGGAGCCGTTATTTCGATCGATAATAGCTTTGATGGCGGCTTGGGTTTCGCGGACTTTCTTCTGAGCGATGTCAGGATCTTGGCTGTCGAAAATGTTATTGTTGTCACCTTTGCCGAGGATCTGATCAGGTGGAGTATCTGGGTCCATATTCTTGAGACCGATTTCGGAGAGGACGTCGAGAAGACTGGAGATGGCCTTGAGGGTGTCATTCTTCTGGTTTTCGAGGATGTTTGGCGACATGCGGCGGTTGAAGGCGCTGACCAATTTTGCGGCGGCTTTGGGCAAAATCTTGCGCTTGAGAAGTTCTTTGCGTTCTTCGAGGGTAATGCTGGGGTCGTTGGGATCATCAATTTCGAGCCAAGTGCCGTCGGCTTGTTTGCGGAGACCGCCGAGGAGTTGACCGTTGACGTTGCGATAGCTCATGATGTCGGCGTCTGGGAAGTAATACTCGAAAGCGCTAAGGGGATTGCCTTGGCTGTCGACGAGGTTAATTTTTGGGAAGTATTTTTTGAAGAGTTGGTCATCGGTACAGGTGAGGAGCTTGGCCCAAGTGTCAAGAGCATAGCCATCGCTGATGTTGATGGAGCCGGCCTTGGAGGCGACACTGAGGCTTTGGAGGTTGGCAATGTTGTATTGACCAATACTGGTGACATAGCCCATGTTGGTCTGGGCGGTAATCATCGGAGTGACTTCAGCAGCGTGTTCCTTGTATTTACTGGCAAGCATGGCAGCGGTGATGGTGCTGTGATAACGACGGAGAATGCCGGTTTTAGTTTTGTCGTCGGCGTCGATGCCGATTTCGGTGAGATAGCGACGATTGATAGGATCGCCGATGAAGATGTCGTCGGTGAGAAGCTCCTTCATATAGCCGGCATCATCTTCGTAAACGCGCTGAATAAGACCGTCTTTATCATCGGTGATATCGAAGAAGCGGACTTTCTTGTATTCAGTACGTTGGGTAGAACTGAGAGCGTCGTATTCAACTTTGGTGATTTCGTCACCGGTGTCTTTGTGGACGCCAATGTAATCTTGCCATTCGTCGTAAGCTTTGCCAGGCTTGAGACGGTATTGGTCGTTTTCGATGACATTGCCGTTTTTGTCGAGAGCGTAGCCGTTGTCGTCCATGCCGGCTTTGTCGAAGACCATGGCGCGGAATTGAGGTTTCTTGATACCGAATTTATTAATAATGATGCGGGCTTCACTACGACGGCGCTGTTCAATTTGGGCGTTGCCAACAATTACCTGACCCATGATGGAAGCTTCACCGGTGTGACCAAGGCTACCAGCAGCACCTTTGACGAGGCGATTGAATTGGGTGGGATTAGATTTGTGATCGACGGTGGCCTGTATGTATTGGTTGAGCAGTAATTCTTGGTCAGATTGAGCTTCGTTGGCGGTCAAGAATTGTTGCTTCATCGAATCCAGATAGGCTTCGGTATGTTGATCGGAAAGCCGCTTGGCGTCGGTGCCCTTGAAATGGCGGTTATAGGAAGAAAGAGTACTCTTATGGGCGGCTTGCTCGTTTTCAGTCTGAGTAGTATAAATGCTAGCAATTTTAGCATTACGAGTATATTTATTAGCGTGTTTTTGCCAAGTGTCGTTGCCGGCAGCGTCGTGGCCAGTACTGGAGGAGAGCTGTCGGTAGGTGTATTCTAGCGCGCGGTTTTTGCGGATAGAGAGAGAATTTTCGGTGTCTTTCTCGCGGAGCATGCGGCGACGATCGAGATAGCGGCGAAGGTTGGCGCCTGGAGCGGTACTTTTTGAGAAATAATCTTGGCGGGCGCGTTCGCGGTGGCTGCTAGCCCAGTCGGTAGCAGCACGTTGGGCTGGGGCAGCGAGTTTGCGGAAGCCGCTGTTGATAGCGCTGAGGAAAGTGCCAGACATTTTCATGAGTTGCCAGGAGAAGAAGAGCGGGAAGACTTGAACAGCGAGACCCATAATGATCCAGAAGGCGTTGCTGGTGGAGCTACCAGTAATAATGAGTGCCCAGCCGGCAAGTTTGGAAGCACCGAATAAGAAACTGAAGAGAGGATAGAAAATCAGCATACGGAAGAAAAGGTTTTTCCATTTGTTGAACCAGGTTTCAGTATTTGGTAAGAGATAAGCGACAAAAGCGAGCGGAGCAATCATGATAAGGAGGGCGACGACGGCTTGGCGGGCAGCGATAGTGAGGAGGCCGGAGGCGATAGAGACGACGGCACCGATGAGGATAATAGCGATGCTCCAGAAGAGACCGCCAGCACCACCGGCAGCGGCACCGACGGCAATGCCGGCAATAGCGCCGCCACTGAGAATAGCGTTTAGGACTTCGACGAAGGAAAGGTTGAAATTGCTAAGTTCGGGGAGATTGGCGTTGGCAGAGATAGCGTTTTGGATATTATCGAAGAAACCACGGAGTCCGCTACCGAGAATATTGCTAGCATCGACGGTGACACTACAAATAATGTAACTTAAGTTGACAAGAACTACGGCAATAATGAGGCGCGGGAGGACACGCTTAATACCGTAGTTATTAATACCAAGACCGGTGATCTGGGAATAGATGACAATGAGAAGAAGGATGATAAAGACGATATTGGTGAGATTGCGAGCATATTGCCAGACGATATAGAGAGGGGAGTTGTCATCGGTGGTGACGGGCTGAACGACGAGAAGGTCTTGGATGAGACTATACAGGGTGTCGGTGATCTTGGCGGTAACGTCGATGGCGGAACAGATGACCCATTGGAGAGCTCCAGCTTCAATGGTGCAGACATTTTGGGGTTGGTCTTCGTTTGCTTGCTCATCATCTTTGCCGGTGTTGGGGTTTTTGGTAGTTCCCTCTTGATCTGTGGGTTGATCGGTATCTTCAGTATCATTAGATTCTGTAGACTCGTCAGCGGGGGTTTCGTCGAGCGGAGCTTCAAGAAGAGGAGTATTGACAGGATCATTTGGTTCGTCAGCGTAGACGTTCGATGTGAGAGGAGTAGTGATGGTAGCAAAAACAAGGCTAATCGCCACACAGATGGCAGTAAAAATCCTTGTAATGACCTTTTTCATATGAAATATATTTTCCTCTCAATAACCCACACTACGAGATTATTTTTTCATTATATCACACATAAGCGTTTTAGTCAATAGTTTTATCTATTTTTCTCTGATTTTCTTGGTTTTTTGGCAAAAAGATGCTAAGATGAGGACATGAAACGAGTTTTTTTGGCGATTTTAGCAGTTATGACAATGGGGCTTTCGGCGATGGCGGTGACTGCGACGCCTGTGTATGCTGCGGGTGAGAAGATAGATAATTGTAATACGAGTTTCTTGGGGTTTCGACCGTGGTATCAAGGAATTTGTGAAGGGGGAGAGATTCAGGCGCCACCACAGCATGACGAGGAAGGATTGACGCGATTCATCTGGACAATTGTGCTAAATGTGATTTTTGACTTGACGCTGGCGATTGGATATATTGCGTTGGGGCTCGTGATTTATGGTGGTTATTTATATATTATGTCGCAAGGCGATCCTGGGAAGGCGGCTAAGGGGAAGAAAACGTTGGTATCCGCGATTACAGGTACGGTGATAGCGATGGGGGCGTCGGTGATTGTCAATACGATTATATTCGTGCTGGGAATTGATCAGAGTGCAGGGGCGGAGCAAGGATTTGATGCGGAGAGGCTCGGAGGCGTGATTAATTGGGCGCTGGCGACGGCGGGGTTGGTAGCAGTAATCTTCATTGTGAAGGGCGGTATTGATTATATGTTGGCAAGGGGGGATGCAGGAAAAGTACAGCAAGCGACGAGGAGTTTGATATTTGCAGTGATTGGGTTGATCATTGTACTGCTTGCGCGGGTGATTACGGGGGCAGTAATTAATGCAATAGGAGGAGCGCTTTAGAATGAAAAAGTTGATAATGGCTTTAGCTTTGGTGTTGGCAAGTTTGGTGGGGATGCCGATGATAGCAAGCGAAGCGGTATATGCGGAGCAGTCGACGCTTTGTGAAGATGAGACGATGAAGGAAAAAGATCCGCAGCTCTGGGAAGCGGCAGGATGTAATACGACTAAGAATGCAGCGACTGTGGCAAACGATATTTTGAAAGTCGTGCTAGGGTTTGTGGGGTTGGTCGCTGTCGGGGTGATAATTTATGGTGGGTTCCTGTATATAACGAGCTCCGGGGATGCTGCGAAAGTGAAACGAGGTCATGATACGATTAAATACGGCTTGATTGGTCTGGTAATTGCGCTCCTGGCCTTTGCGATCGTGAGTTTCGTAAGCGCAGTAATTCCAAACCAAGAAAAAACATCACAGACTCTGGACACCCGGGCAGTAGTGGTGTATAATAGTTTGCAAGAGTAAATATTATAAGGGAGAACCTATGAAAAAATTAGTATTAAATATGGTTGCTGCGGTTCTGACTGTGTTTGGTCTCGGTGGCGTAGCAATGATGTCACCAGCGGCTTATGCGGAAAATGCGTATTGTCCAGATGGCTCGATTGCTACAGGTGGGATTGAGAAGTGTCCTGGTTATGAGGGTCTTAATAATAACTCGGATCTGATGGGTACTTTGACCGTAGTCCTGAACGTCGTGCTTGGTGTGGTAGGCTTCGTCGCGGTTGTGATGATCATTATGGGTGGTATTTCCTTTATTACTTCACAAGGTGATGCAGGTAAGGTAACAAAAGCCCGCAATACCATTATCTATGGTGTGGTTGGTTTGGTCGTGTCATTGCTTGCCTTTGCAATTGTGAACTTCGTACTTTCGAGCATCTTCAAATAAGGAGAGCTTAATATGAAAGCTCGAAAAGCGCTTGCTGCCGTAGCGGTGGCGTTGGGGGTGGTGGTTGGTTTAGTTGGTGTGGGGCAACCGGTGATGGCGAAGATTAAATGTCCTGATGACACTGCAAGGCCTGGAGCCGAGGTTAACAGTTTGGCTGAGTGTAATTTTTCGGATGATCATGCGGAAAACACCCTCGTGAGTACTGTAGGAACGATTATTAATGTCGTGCTCGGTGTCTTAGGTCTAGCGGCGATCGTGATGGTTATTATTGGTGGTGTAACTTTCATTACCTCGCAAGGGGATGCTGCGAAGGTGATGAAGGCGAGGAACACTATTCTATATGGCATCATTGGTTTGGTCGTGGCGCTCTTGGCGTTTGCAATTGTCAATTTCTTGGTGAAGACGGTATTTAGTCCAAAGCCTAAAGACGGAGATAATGAGAGTAGAAGCTATTCTATTACAACCGAGATAGCTTAAACTTCTCTTGATTCCCTTTGATTAAAGTGCGTGGTCGATATCTGTATAGACAGAATCGATGCGCACTTTTGGCTTAATACCAAATTCTGGTTGTTGTTAGTGCTTGTATAAAAAGAACCGCCAGCGACTAAAGCACGGCGGTTCTTTTTCTGCTATCCTGTAAGTTGTAAGACTAATCAGGAGAAGCATCTATGAGCAATAAGAGACATTGCCCACATTGTCATTGTAGCATGACAATTAAGTTTGGTAGGCGAAAGGGTAGACAAAGATACCGTTGTAAGGCATGTAAAGCAGTTTGGAGCAGCATGGAGCGGCCCAATAGGGTTTATAAGCTGCTCTGGAGCGATTTTGTATTCAGGGGTTATAGAGTTGTAGATTTAGCGGATAAATACAACCTAAGCAAGACTACCATAAGGAAGATACTAGACGAGTATGTTGTGCCGCCAATTATTCCGTCACTTGATGACCATTCTGTTATTGCTATGGATTGTACCTATTTTGACAGAGAATACGGCCTCCTGATCGTAATAGATGCACATACTGGAGACTGCTTGTATTACCAAGAAATAGGCAACTATGAGACAATTATGGATTACCAGAGGGCAATCATCTGCCTACGCGATAAATGCCATATCTACCCAAAAGCTTGCGTAATAGACGGCAAGAAAGGCATGTATAGTATGCTAGAATATTACCAGATTAAACCTCAATTTTGCCAATTCCACCAATTACAAATAATCAATAAATACCTTACTAAGAAACCAGTTCTAGAGCCCAATATTGAGCTCAGGCGGATTGCCTTATCACTTACTCATGTCGATCATGAGACCTTTTACAACATGTTTAACTCATGGCGATGGAGGCATCAAGTTTGGCTACGAGAGAAAACTTACAACCCCGAAACTAGGAGGAGAGAGTACACTCATCAAGACACAAGAAAGGCCGCCAGAAGTCTACTGGTAAACATGCCCTATTTGTTTACATTTGAACATAATCCGGAGCTAAATATCCCCAATACAAATAATATGCTAGAAGGAGTAAATAGTGTCATTAAAGATAAGCTCAAACGTCATCGAGGTCTACATAAATCTCTAAAACTAAAACTAATCCGTAGTTTTCTCTCTGATAGAACAGAGGTAAATAACAACCATTAATTGATATTAAGCCGCACTTTTTCTTTTCCATGGATCAGCCTAGCAAGAGGCAACGGAGAGTGAAAGCGTCTAAGCGGCCACCTCGAGTGGAGGGACCGACATCCCCGACAATAAAGTACAGGTATCGAACGCCGATATTAACATCTATAATAGAGGACCAGAAGTAACCTCTGCCATTGATATCCTTAATATGCCGTGAGCCAGCCCAAGTGCGGACGTAGCCGGCGCGGAGGAAGTAAAGTGGTTCACCCTTTCTTATACCTATAGCCTAAGTAGAGACTAGGCAACGGAGGGAATAGCCGATAGCGCGTAAGTTAGCAGCAGATGGAATAATGCTTGTATAGTTAAAGAATAGATAATCCGCATGCATGTTATCATCAATAATGGTAGACCAAATGGTTCCTCCATGACCAACGGTGTTGACTTGTCGTTTGCTGCTCCATGAATGAATCCCGCCGGCGCGGAGGAAGTTTTGCGCGCGCCGGATTCATTGACCTTGGTCACTCAAGACAACAAACCCGTAACCTTGGTATTACTTTCTACAGCTGGTCCCAAAATGTCGGTACTACACTATATGCATACTACATATATGTTTATTCTAACGACACAGTTGATCCAAGTCGTCTATATAATCGTTTCTACGCTTTTCCCCTCCGTTGCCTTATGCTACTAGGATAGGAAGAATGATCGTCCGCAGCGGGTTTGTTGATCAAAATGGGCAGGGATACCTGGGAGAAACCGGTCTCAGGTCGCTCACGTGGTCATCAATAACGCACATACGCAATAATGTACAAGTCGTCCATTACTTCAACATTAATGAGACTTTTGCCAGTAGCAATGTCTCACATCCAGCTCGTTATGGTATTTCTCTCCGTTGCCTAGTCTCTACTTAGGCTATAGGTATGAGAGAG
>CAZFGY010000012.1:0-17943 GCA_964518465.1 uncultured Candidatus Saccharibacteria bacterium
AGAGTTCGAGCCTCTCCCGGCTCACCACTCAAATTTACTTAGATTCATCAAAAAGTCCCGTTTGTAAAAGCGGGACTTTTTGATGAATGTTCTTTTTATTTAGCGTAGATGTTGAGAAAGTTTGTCGGCGAGATCGGTAGGAAGCAGAATGACGGTTTTTTGGGAAGGTTCGGAGCTGATTTTTTCGAGAGTTTGGAGAGTGCGGATATTAATCCCGCCAGGAGTTTGTGCAAGCATGCGGGCAGCTTCGGCGACGGCAGTGGCAGCGGATTTTTCGCCTTCGGCAGAGATAATGGCGGCGCGGCGTTCGCGTTCGGCTTCGGCTTGTTTGGCCATGGCCCGTTTCATGTCGGCTGGTAGTTCGATATTTTGAAGTTTGACGCTTTCGATGTCGATGCCCCATTTGTCGGTTTGGGCGTCGACGATTTCGCGGATTTGCGAAGAAATACGATCGCGCTCAGAGAGAAGTTCGTCGAGATCGAAATTACCCGTGACATCACGGAGGGCGGTTTGGGCGAAAGTGCTGGTAGCGTAGCGATAGCTGGTAGTCTCAAGCACGGCCTTCTGGGCGTCGATTACGCGAGCATAAACTACGGCGTCGACATTGACAGTGACGTTGTCACGAGTAATGACTTCTTGCTTCGGAATATCCATTGGAGTGGTGCGGATGTCGACTTTGATCATTTTATCGATGTAGGGAATGATGATGCGAAAGCCGGGGTTCAAGGTGCGGGAATAGCGCCCGAGGCGGAGAACGACGCCGCGTTCGTATTGATTGATGATGCGGATGCCGGGGATCAAAATTAAAACGATCACGGCAAGCACGATGAAGAGATATACCATAACAACTCCTATTATTGATAATATATATTATATCACTAGGGGTCGAGTTTTTCGCAGGAATAGTTGTATTTGGCGGTATAATCTTGCGGTCCGAAAGGTTCGACAGGATAATAACGGACGTAAGTCTGATTCGTGTCGCATTTGTAGTATTTGTTGGAGAAATATTTGCTGGAGCTAGCCTGAGCGCCGTCGTTGTAAGAGAGGATTTGACGTAGGCGGACGGTGGGAAGGCCGCTTTCGGTATAAGATTCGAGAACCGTGGCGGGCTGGTTGCGGAAAGAGCCGAGGATGCGAGGATAAAGGTATTCGATATAGTATTCGTGAGAAATGCGTTCGAGGGCTTCTTCGGCATCGCGATCGGGGTGGAAGGCGGTCGTGCCGATGAAAGAAATGACGATAGAGATGGTAGAAACAGCGACGATAGAGAGCAGAGCACCTTCGCGCCAAGAGAGCGGTTCGCGATGGATGACTTTGTGGCTGAGCTGCTTGGCAGAACGTCCGGCGGAACGAGCAAGCCGGGCAGAGCTACGAGCGGTCTTTAAGGCGGCACGTTTAGTGGTACGGGAAATCTTGGTCGCAGTACGGGAAATCGCACGTGGTGAAGAAATGCGTTTACGCTTAGTCTGAGTTTTTTTGACCGTCATGGTTATGCTTTATTATAGCATGGAATATTGGCAGTGGATATGCTAAAATACAAAGATATGAGCAAGATATTTAAACGTACAAAGATTTTGGCTACGATTGGGCCAGCTACTTCTAGCAAAGAGATGATTGAAGATTTGGTGAAAGCCGGTGTGAATGGTTGTCGTTTGAACTTTTCGCATGGTGATGGTGAGACGCGGGATCAGCAGATTGCTTGGATTCGTGAAGCGGCGAAGGTGAAAGGACGCTCGGTGGCAATTTTGCAAGATTTGCAGGGACCGAAGATTCGCCTAGGCGAGATCTGCGATAACCATTACGAAGTGCATGAAGGTGATGAATTGATTCTGGATGCGGCGCTAGCAGAGCATACAGGCGATAATAATTTGCCAGTGCAATATAATTTGGCGCCAAAGGTGAAGATTGGCGAGCCGATTTATATTTTTGACGGTAAAGTACGGACGCATGTGACGGAGGTTTTGTCGGAGACAGCGATCAAAGTCGTGGTCGAAAACGATGGCGTAGTAATGAGCAAAAAAGGTTTGAATTTGCCGGATACGGACTTTGGCGGGGATATTTTGACGGCGAAGGATTTGGAAGATATTGATTGGGGGGTGACGCGCGATTTTGATTATGTGGCATTGTCGTTTATCCAATGCGCGGAGGATATTCGCAAATTGCGCCGGATTTTGAAAGAGAAAGGCTCGACGGCAAAGATCGTAGCGAAGATCGAGACGAAAAAGGCGGTCGAGAGCGACGAAGTGCTGGAAGAAATTGTCAAAGCGACGGATGCGATCATGGTGGCACGAGGCGATATGGCAGTAGAGGCAGGGGCGGAAATCGTGCCAATTGTGCAGCGGAAATTGGTGAAGTTCTGCCGTGAGCACGGAAAACTTTGTATTATTGCGACACAGACGATGGGCTCGATGGTGGACAATCCGGAACCGACCCGGGCAGAAGTGAGCGATGTGGCGAACGCTGTGTTACAGGGTGCGGATGTGGTAATGCTTTCCGACGAAACAGCAATGGGGAAATATCCGCTTGAGACGGTGCGAGCGATGAAGAAAGTGATTCTTTATACGCAGAATAATTCGAAAATTGCCGAGTTGGAACGAGGCCCACAGGGAGAGAATCGCAATTATGATGCGATTTCGGCGGCGGCAGCACGTCTCGCGGAGGGAATTGAGGCAGACGTGATTATTTGTCAGACGGCTTCGGGGGCGACAGCGCGAGCGATGGCGGCGCAGCGGCCGAATTTGCCGATTATCTCGGTGACGCCGAATGGACGAGTGGCAAATCAGCTGGCGCTGGCGTATGCTAATTCGGCATTTGTACGTCCATATTCGGAAACTTACGGGATTGATTTGGCACGAGAATTGAAAACTTCGGGCTATCTACAGACCAAAGAGGATGCGGATGAGCTGAAAGTAGTGTTAGTGTCGGGGGATCGTGATGTGGCGGGTACCGACACGATCATGATTAGATACATTTAGCGAGAGTTTCGATGTTTGGAAAAAAGACGGTCCGAGATGTAGAAATAAAAGATCAGATTGTGCTGGTGCGCACAGATTATAACGTGCCTCTAGAGATCGAAAATGGGGTGATGACGGTCGCGAATGATTTTCGGATTCGGGAAAGTTTGCCGACGATTCGTTATTTACTTGAGCAGGGAGCGGCGAAAATTATTTTGATTTCTCACTTGGGGCGTCCGGATGGGAAAGATGAGAGTCTGTCGCTAAAACCGGTAGTAGAAGTATTGGCGGAGAAATTACCAGGGGTGCCGCTAAGTTTCGTAGATGCGGTGGTGGGTGATGATGTAAAGGAGGTGGTAGAAGATTTGCCACAGGGTGGGGTATTGTTGCTGGAGAATTTGCGCTTTGAAGCGGGGGAAAAGGCGAATGCGGAAGATTTTGCAGAAGAGATCGTCGAGGCGACGGGGGCAACGTTATTTGTGCAGGATGGCTTTGCAGTGACACATCGGGCGCATGCTTCGACGGTGGCGATTACGAAATTTTTGCCGGCGGTGGCGGGACTTTTGCTAGAGAAAGAAGTGACGGTCCTAAGAAAAGCAGTGCAAGATCCGGAAAGACCGCTCGTAGTCGTGATTGGTGGGGCGAAAGTCGAGGATAAGCAGGGGCTGATTGAACAGTTTTTGCCGGTGGCGGATCAGATTATCGTCGGGGGAAAGATTGCGGCGGATGGATACGAAGCGAGCAATGAGGAAATTTATGTCGCGGAAGATTTTGACGAAAATAGCGCAGGAGAGAAATTAGATGTAGGACCGCTGGCGACGGCGAAAATTGCCGAGATGGTAATGGGGGCGAAAACGGTATTATGGAACGGGGTGCTTGGTAAGGTGGAGGATGCGGCCTATGCGACTGCTTCGACGGTAGTGGCGAAAATTTTGGGTGAGCATCCAGAAATTACTTCGATTATTTGCGGGGGTGACACGGCGGCTTTCGTAGAAAGGTTGATGGAAGAAGACCCAAGACTACAGTATTCTTTGGTCTCGACGGGTGGCGGGGCGGCTCTGGAGCTTTTGCTCGGCGGAAAAATGCCAGGAATCGACGCGCTAGAAAATAGATAAGGAATTCAATTTTTGAAATCCCCCACACGGGGCAGTATGCTCCTGCCGTGGGGGATTTCTGTGGGCTTCGAGTGGGAAAGTGGAAGAATTTGACGAAAAAATATGAAAGATTTTTGAAAAAAGTTGTTGACACAGTGCTTATGGTCCTATATAATAAGTATCACAAAGGTCACACACAAAAACACACAAATTAAAAGACAAAAAAGGAGATTTTATGTCTAAAATGATTAAGGCTGCGGCGGCGCTTAGCGTTGTTGCTGGTCTTGGCGTGGCGGCTTTACCGCTGAGCTCGTATGCGGCTACGCAAAACGTCAACATCCAGGCCGAAGTCTTGTCTTCGATCTCGATTGAGACAGATGCTGAAGGCGAAACTCATCCAGACGATGGTTCTGCTGGTCAAGTAGGTACGTTAAACTTTGGGACTGTTACGCCAGGGTCTGCACCGGTTGAGAAGGAGTTGACTGTCACGGTGCGCACGAACAGCGACAAAGGTTTTACGGTTGACGTGAAAGATCTTGATGGTAACAACGCGCTTGTTAACAGTGCTGAGACTACTGACAATGAGATCCCAGCAAGTGGTAGCATCTATAAAGGGCAGACTGGTTGGGGTATCAAGGGTGGTTTGGTCACAAGCTATGCTGCAGTGCCGATTAATACTGCGAACGCTTTGACGTTGGTTGACTATGCTGCAGGTAGTGTTCCGACTGGAAATGCTGCGTCAGATAAGTTTACTCTTGGCGTAGTGGTTGCGGAAGGTGCAGTTAAGCAAGGTACTTATACCGATACGATTGTCTTTACGGCTCTTTCTAAATAGCTGACAAATACCTTTAGAAAAAACGCCCTTCGGGGTGTTTTTTCGTGCTTGTACTTTTTTAGGAGTTTTGATATACTGAGTTAGTATAAGGAGGTAAAGTGAAATTACTGAGTCGAACTCTGAGCGTTTTGTCTCTAGTGATCATAACAGTGTTAGGCAGTGCAATTGGTGCGGTGCCAGTGTATGCGGATGAAGCGCCATCGGCGAGGATACAGATATCTCCAGCGAGCCTTGAGCTTAATTTGAAGCCTGGTACGACGACGACGGATAAGTTTACCATTACTAATACGGGTAATGTAGAATTTTCTTATGAGCTTTCGGTGGCTCCGTACAGTGTAGTGAATGAGGAATATAATTCGGATTTGGTATCGGAGACGAACTATACTGATTTGTCGGGTTGGGTGACATTCTCGAAAGACGGTGGCAAGTTGAAGCCAGAGGATCAAGATGAGATTACCTTTACGGTCACTGTGCCGAAGGATGTTCCGGCAGGAGGTCAGTATGCGGCGATTCTCGCGAAGATTGCTGATTCGTCGGACGTTGAGGGCACAGGCGTGTCGATCGTGCAGCAAGTCGGTATGCTTCTATACTCAAGCGTGGCTGGTAATACGCGCAAGTCTGGTTCTGTGCTTGAGAATAAAGTACCAAGTTTTCTCTTTAAGCCACCGGTGACGGCGACTGCGTTAGTTGAGAATACGGGTAACGTACATGCAGAAGCAGAGTATATTTTGCAAGTTTTCCCATTGTTTAGCGATGAAGAAGTCTTTACGAATGAGGAGCATCCTTTGTCGGTGATGGTATTACCAGAGACGAAACGTTTCAATTCGGTTACTTGGGACGGCGCACCGCAATTAGGGATTTTTAAGGTGAAGCAAACCGTGAAGTTTTTGAATGATACTTCGGTGACGGAAAAGATCGTTTTCTTGTGTCCAATCTGGTTCCTAGTAATCATCACGTTGATTGTAGCGTTTGTGATATTTTGGATTATAACTCGGGTGCGGGGAAGGAGAGATTACTAAAATGAAAAAGATTTTCTTGGGGGTAGTAGCAGCGCTATTCGTATTGCTCGGAGTGGGGTCAGGGTCGGTCTATGCTGAAGACAGCGTACCGGCAAATACTTTGCAGCTATCACCGAGTGGGATTCGTTTGGACTTGGTGGCTGGTGAAGTCTTGGAAGGGAACGCTGAGCATTGTCCGACGGTGCTTGATGAAGGTTGTGCTGTACAGGTGAAGAATATTGGTACGGAGTCGTTCCGCTATCGAGTTTATGTTTCTCCGTACGTAGTAAAAGGTGAAGGTAATGAGTTGAGCTTCTCAGAGGAAGCCTCGACTTCTTATACGCAGATTTCGAGGTGGATTTCGATTAAGGGGCAAGACGGGAATTATGCAAAGGAAGCGCAATTCACGATTAATCCGGGTGAGACACAAATCATTCGTTATCGTGTGAGCATTCCAGATGATATTCCTGGTGGTTCTCAGTATGCGGTGATTTGGGCGCAAATTATTGGTGAAGGCGACAAATCGGGGATTGAGACCGTTGGTCAGGTCGGTTCGGTAATTTCTGGACGTTCACTCGGTAATACGAACGAGGCGGCGGAAATTACGGAATATGATTTTACGAGGTTCGCTTTTAGTGGTCCGTTGCATGCGAATGCTACAGTGAAGAACGTGGGTAACACGGATTTTGCAATTCGTTATTATTATACGGCGAAGACCTTGTTTGGTAAGGAGATTCATAGTGATGAGGGGGTAGTAGCGGCTTATCCAGATACTGAGTATCATGTCGGCTTAGATTGGGAAGATGACGTACCGTTTGTCGGTATCTTTCAGGTGGAATTTAAGGTGAGAGCAGCGGGGGAGGAACGAACCGAATCTCACATCGTGGTAGTGATGCCGTTAGTGATTATATTGTCATTCATTTTGTTGTTGACAGTCATTATCGTCTGGATTATAATCATAATCAGAAAGCGCAAAGAACGCAAAGCGCGTAAGCTTGTCTAGCGCGAAAGACAGGTAAGCGAGCTGGTCGTAATGCTGATAAGGCATTCTGCGAGACGACGAGTTCTGGCGAGTTCAAATAAAAACTAAACAGAAAGAGTGTAAGAGTATGCAAATACGAAAAAAGCAGCTTTTGGGCTTCGTAGGCTTGGCGGCCGTTGCGATTATGACTGCGATCGCATGCAGTTTGCCTGGGTTGGATGCTTCGGCGGCGGATAATGATACCGCTACTGGGGGCGTCAACGTCAATGTGACCGTGGTGGAAAAAGGTTCGCATGTGACGATTTTGAGCCCGCGGCAACAGATTTATACGGATTCAACAATCCAAGTTAGCCTGATCTTGAATAAAGTTCGGGGTGCAAAGCAATACCTCGTGTTCAAGGGTGGTGCGGCTGGCGATTCACGCTACGAATTGGATGCAATTCCGGAAGGACAGACCACGTACGAGACGACTATCGACATGGCTCCCTACAAGGGCTACGGTACTTATGAGTACATGGTAGTCTACACGCCAGAAGGTGGCAGTGAAATGACCGAGAGCGTCGAGTTCGAGTACCGTGCGGCGAGCCTTGAGTTCAACGACAAGTTGGCGGAAAATGAGGATCCAGTCGTCGATATTAGAGTAAACAAGTCGGTCGTGCGAGGATCGCTTCAGGTTTACTCTGGTGCAAAACCATTGTTTGTAGATGCTGATGGTAAAGAGGTGCCGTTGGTGTTCACGCAGGCTAATGTGGACCCAGCAACTGGCAAATTGGAACTGACGTTGCCATTTAAGAAGTATAAAATCCCGGCAGGTACTTACAGCGTGGTGATGACTTCTTATAACGAGGCAGGTGAAGTCGTATCGATCAATACGATTGATTTGAAATATGCGCCGAAAGCTCCAGATGTGCCAGGTACAGGTTCGTTGCTGCTGGATGATCTAAACATTTCGCGCTTGGATTACTTGCTGACTGGTCTGATTGCGTTCGGAGCAATGGCTGGTTTCGCGATCTATCTAGTATGCCGAAGGAGTCGTCGCTAAGGACGAGTTAAACGGCAATTAGGGCAAACTACCGATGCGCGGTCGGTAGTTTTGCTTTTTATCTTCACAGCTTGGCCTGACTATGATATAATTGTCTTAGCGGGCGGTTAGCTCAGTTGGCTAGAGCGCGTCTTTGACGTAGACGAGGTCAGAGGTTCGACTCCTCTATCGCCCACCAGTGTTGCAGAATTAGCGTCTTCGGACGCTTTTTTGTTGTATAATGGTAGAAAAGGAGGAAAAATGCGGGTGGATGATGATTTTATGAAGAAGGTGGGACTGGCCGAGATGCCTGAGGCAGAGAAAGAGGCTTTCATGGAGCATGCCGAGGAAGAGTTGGAAGTGCGCGTAGGGCGTGAAATGAGTAAGAATTTGTCCGAAGAGCAGCTAAGGGAATTTGACCAAATTCAGAGCCAGAATGAAGCGCGAGCATGGCTAGAAAAGAACGCACCGGATTTTCGAGAGACGGTGAAGCGGGTTTATGTGGCATTTCAAGAAGAAATTATGGCAAATCGAGAGCAGATTCTGGGCTCTTAGAGCGGTTAGCTTTTGCAATAGCCGTTCATGAAAGAAATCACGTCCATAGGCTTCTTGCCTTCGGGCTGGAGGCGATCGATGGCGACGAAGTTGCGGTCTCGACATTTGAGCATTAGAGGGGAAGGATCAGAATTGCCGAGACCGGCTGATTCGCACAGAATGTCGACGACATTGATGACGTGAGCTTCGAGAATAATGCAAGTTTTACCGAAGAATTCGTATTTGGGTTTCGGGAAATTTTGGTAGGCGACAATCTGACGGAAGAGCTCTTCGGCGGTGTGAGCCGAGGGACCGAGTAGGGACATGGATTTGTCGAGCTTGGTGGTAAAAGTAGCCTTTGAATCGTCTTGGGGGACGGGGGTGAGCTTGCGAAGAGTGGAAAAATTGTCGACTAACCACTCGGCGCCGGCTTTTGCTAGTGTATCATAAATTACTGATTTGTTAAGGGGAAGATGGTCGAGAGTGGCTTGGTGATAAAGGGGACCGGCATCCATGGCTTTGACTAGCTTCATGATAGAGTAGCTAAATGAGGTATCGCCGGCGAGAATGGCGGATTCGATGGGTGAGGCACCGCGATATTGAGGGAGTTTGGAAGGGTGAAGATTGATAATACCTTCCGGTTCGAAGAGCTCAAGGAGGGAAGATTTGATGAGGACGCCGAAGGAAGCTAAGACGCCGAAGGCTTCGGGGAAAGCTTTTTTAAGACGGGCGGCTTCGGCTAGGTCGGCTTGACTGTGAGCATGAAAAATGACTTCGGTATGTTCCTTTAAAATTTCAAGCACGGAATCGGCGAGAGGGCCATTACCGAAAAAAATCACTTGCGGACGAGGAGAAGCGGAGTCGTGAGGATCGGTAGCGGGGGTATTGGTAGGAGATTTGGTCATGAAATTAGGCTTCCGGGAAAAGGTCAAGATTGTTTTTGATTTCGGTCTCGTAGTTTTCAATTGGCCGGAGGTCGCCCTTATCGTCGAGGCGATAGAACGCTTTGGGATTGTCTTTAATTAGATCGATGAAAAGCTTGCCGTCGAGATGGTCGATTTCGTGCATGAGGGTGCGGGCGAGGTAGCCATCGGCTTTGAGACGGACTTCGTTGCCATTGATGAGCTGAGCTTTGATCTTAGCCTTATGGGGACGTCCGACCATACCGTAAATGAGCGGAACAGAAAGGCAGCCTTCGTAATCTTTTTCAATTTTGCCTTCGGTGCGGATGATTTCGGGATTGATGAGGGCGGTGAAGGAATTTTTTTCTTTATCTTCGAGGTCGTCGCGAATAATTATAATACGTTGGTTGATGCCGAGCTGGGGAGCAGCCATAGCGGCAGAGAGTTCATAAGGGTGCTCAGCTTCCCAATCAAGAGAGGCAGCGATCATATCGGAAATAATCTCACGGGTTTCGTCAGTAATCTTGTGAACTTTGGTGGATTTTTGACGCAGACGCGGGTCTGGCGTAGTGATTATTTTTCTCATATTGTCTCTATTATAACATAGAATTTAGAGCAGCGAAGGTGGGTCGAGGACAAGAGAAAATTGACTTTTGGCGGCGAAGGGAAGCAGAGCTTCGCGAAGAGTGGTGCGGGAGGGGCATTTGATAATGAGCTGCCAAGTAAAGCCGCGGCGGGTGCGTTCGTGGAAGGCGGGAAGCGGCGGTGAAACAGAGAGAGCAGGGTTTTTAGTCAGGAGAGCGTGGGCCTGACGAATTTTGCTGAGAGTGGTTTTTTCGGTCTTGTAAGTAATGCTGAGGCGAGCGAGGTAGGTGAAGGGGGGGAGCTGTTGCTCGCGGCGTTTCTGGAGAAGATAGGTGGCAAATTCAGGGAAATTACTCTTTAGGGCAGTCTGGATAACCGGATGCTGGGGTTGAAAGGTCTGAACGATAACATTGGCTTCCTGGAGATGGCCGCGACCGACGCGACCGATGACCTGGGTAAGGAGTTCAAAAGTGCGCTCTTCGGCGGCGAAATCGGGCAAAGCCAGTCCAGCGTCAGCCCGAACGATGCCGACAGTAGAGAGTAAAGGAAGATCGAGGCCGCGAGCGAGAGTTTGGGTGCCGATGAGGATGTCGATTTGGCCGGTTTTAACTTCGTTATAGAGACTGGCTAGATCGTCAGTTTTCTTATTGTCGCCGTCAAAACGGGCGATTTTGGCCTCTGGGAAGAGCGTCCTCAGCTCGGATTCGAGAAGCTTGGTGCCAAAGCCCTTATGAATTACACCGGGCTTGTGACAGCTAGGACAGCTCGAGGGGACCTTTTCCGTGTGACCACAGAGGTGACAATTGAGGGTATAAGTATCAGCGTGGAGGGTCATGGGGAGATAACAAGTAGGGCAGAGAGCTTGCCAGCCGCAATCTTCACAGAGTGTAAGGGGTGAAGAACCACGACGATTATGAAAAATTAGGGTTTGATGGTGAGCTTGAAGATTATTCTTGATATTTGTCAAAAGAGGGGTGGAAAAGTAGCGATTGCGAGCGAAATTGGTGTGGTCTTTGAGGTCGACAACGAGGATTTTAGGGTCAACGGCGGTGGTTTTGGCTTTGGTCGTGAGCTCGACGAGGGATTTTTTGGTCTTAGCGAGGTGATAATCGGTGATATTAGGGGTGGCGGTACCTAAAACACAAGGTATTTTAAGCGTGCTGGCCATGAAGCTAGCGAGGCGAGGCGCGGAATAACGTGGGGTGTTTTCTTGGTAATAGGCGGATTCGTGGGCTTCGTCGATGATAATGAGACCGAGGTTGTGGAGCGGAGTAAGGAGCGCAGAACGGGGACCGATGACGACGAGCGGCTCCTGGTGGTAGGAGCTGGCGAGAAGTCGCAGCCAAGTCTGTCGGCGTTCGACGAGGGTTTGGTTGGAATGGATAAGGATGACGCGTTTGCTGAAGGTTTGTTCGAAAATTTTGACCAATTGACTGGTAAGAGCGATCTCGGGGACGAGGATGATGGTGGTTTTTTGCTCTCTGAGGCATTTTAAGGCCATTTTGAGGTAGAGATTGGTTTTACCGCTACCGGTAACGCCTCTGAGCAAACGAGTGGCTCCTGGGGCCTCGTAGAGGGCTTTAAGAGCAGTTTGCTGGGAGCGATTGAGCGGGATAGAGTCAGAGAAATCGGCAGATGAGATGGTTTTGGGTTCTTCAGGGGCGATTTTAACGGTGCGAGCGGTAATGCCAGAGGGAATGAGAAGGTTCGCGCAGGCAGGAAGAGGTGAAAGGTAATATTCCGAGAGCCAGAGAGCGACTTTGAGGAGATGGGCAGGCAAGGGATAGGGGTGAAGGAGGGTAATGATGGGCTTAGTGGGAAAATCGACCTGTTTGACGGCTTTGAGGACGATACCAGTAGTGGTGCGACGGCCGAGAGGGATGAGGACGAGGTGGCCAGGGCGGAGCGGCAATTTCGAAGAGTAGGTGAGGGCACCAGCGCCACTGCGATAGACCTCCGTGGGAATCACCTCAAAAAACATAGCAATATTATAGCACATGATATAATAGGGTTATGGAATTTGGCGAGCTCAGTGAGGCGGAGTTTGAGAAGACGGCTTTTGGGGTGGAGAATTTTTTGCAGAGCGTAGAAATGTACCGTCGCTACCGAGCGATGGGGAGGGAAGCCTATCTAATTGGGGTGAAAAAGGCGGGGAAAATTGTGGCGACGGGGCTAGTTTCGGCGCGAAATTGGCATTTTGGTGAGAAGATTTTGCGGGTGCCTGGGGGATGGCTAATGGACTATGAGCGGGCGGATTATGCGGAAATTTTGGCGTTTTTGACGGAGAAGATGAAAGTTTTTGCGCGGGAAAAGGGCGGTATGTTGGTGGAAATTGCGCCGACGCTAATAAGCCAGCCGCGCGATAGCGATAATAACGTGATAGAAGGGGAGGATCATCTGGTGGTCAAGGCGGAGCTGGAGAAGCTGGGCTATAAATATCTTGGCGAGCAGGAGCAACCGAAGTGGATTTATGTGCTTGATCTCACAGGTAAAACTGAGGAAGAATTGCTGATGGGTCTGAGGATGACGCATCGGCGCTTGGTACGCAGAGCAGAGCGAGAAGGGGTGCGCGTGCGAGAGCTGGGAGCAAATGAGCTAGGGGTGCTAGAGAGAATTGGAGCGGAGACAGGAGAGCGACAAGGATTTCGGGCGCCAGAGCTGGCTTATTATCGATCGATGAAGGAAGCTTTCGGGGAAAAAGTACGGTTTGTGGTGGCGGAAATACCGCGAACGGAGGTACGAACGGAAGATTTGACTCCGGAAGATGGTGAGGGCGAGTGGGTAGCGCTAGCAGTAGCAATGTTTGTAGAGGATCGGCGGGAGATGATTTATCTCTATGGCGGATCGGTACGACATTTACAGAGGTATAGCGGGGCTTATGCGATCCAGTGGGAAATGATCAAGAAAGCGCTTGAGATGGGCTACAAGCGGTATAATTTTTACGGGACGCATCCAGTAGCAGGTAATGGCGTCTATGCCTTTAAACAGGGCTTCAGGGGCCACGTAGAAGAGCTTTTGGGGAGTTTTGCCTTGCCAGTGGGGTGGTACGGCGCTTTGTATGCAAAAACGCTGAAAAGCCATGAATATAGCGAAATACAGTAGGTTTTAAAGCAAGAGCGTGCTTGTAAAAAATACAACGGGGGGTTATAATCAAAACTAGAAAAGAGGTAAAATGCTAGATATTTTTATTACATCACGGGTGAGACGAAAGATCGTAGTGGTGTTTGCGAAATATCCGGATTTTAAGACGCATGTGCGGGCGCTTTCGAAGTTGATTAAGGAAGATCCGGGTAATATTCAGAGAGAATTACAGAGGTTGGAGCGGGGCGGGTTTTTGATTATGACACAGAAAGGGAATACGCGGATCTATCAGATGAATAAGCAATTCCCGCTGCTGAAAGAGTTGCAAAGCATGGTGATTAAATCGCAACAGATGTCAAAAACTAATAAAGCTGATAAGACAATTGGGTGAGTAAAATATTTGAACAGTTGCTGGCGGCGCGTGGGCTGGACAGAGGGTTTTTGGAGCCAAAGTACGAGGAATGTCTAGATGCAGGGCTGATGCCGGATCTGGACAAAGCGGTACAGAGGCTTAAACAAGCTGCAAAACAGAGAGAAAGGGTGCTGATTTATGGGGATTACGACGTTGATGGGGTGACGGCGAGCGTGGCGCTGCATGATGCCTTGAAATTGGTAGGGATAGAGGCGGTGGAGATTATGTTGCCGAACCGGTTTACTGATGGCTATGGAATGAGTAAAAAAGTTATTCAATCTGCGGTAGAAACAGGGGTAAAATTGGTGATAACGGTGGATTGTGGCAGTCGTAATCAGGAGATCGTGGCGGAGCTTAGTGAAGCGGGGATTGATACGATCGTGACAGATCATCATGAGTGTGACGAAAACTTGCCGGAAGCAGTGGCGGTGTTGAATCCGAAGCGAAAAGATCAGGAAACTAAGACGGAATTGAAGGATCTGGCGGGGGTGGGGGTCGTGTTTAAGCTGGCGCAGGGGTTAGTGAAGGCGGGTATGATCCCGAAAGGGCAGGAAAAGTGGCTGCTAGATTTGGTGGCGATTGGGACCGTCTGCGATAGTATGGTGTTGAGAGGTGAGAATCGAAGATTGTGCAAATATGGCATGGTGGTGCTGAAAAAGACTCGACGCGTAGGGCTGAAAGAGTTGATGGCGACAGCGGGGGTGAGGAAGATCAATAGTGAGGCGATCGGTTTCCAGATTGGTCCGAGACTGAACGCGGCAGGGAGGATGGATACGGCGGAGAAGGCGCTGGGGCTACTGCTCGCGACGAAGCGGCCGACGGCAGCGAAGCTGGCCCTAGAACTGGAGGAGTTAAATCAGGCGCGCAAGAAGCAACAGACGGAAGCCTTGAAAGAGATTAGGCAGCGCGGTATAGGTGAAGGACCAGTAATTGTTGAACAGGGAGATTGGCATGAAGGAGTGCTCGGGATTATCGCGGGAAGATTGACTGAGGAATATCGGCGGCCGGCTTTTGTGCTAGCGGAGGCGGAGGGGATTTTGAAGGGGTCGGGGAGGAGCTTTGGAGAGTTTAATTTGGCAAAAGCCTTGGAAGCGTGCGGAGGGTGTATCCTGGGTGGAGGTGGTCATGCGGGGGCGTGTGGTTTGAAAGTGGCTAAGGAAAATTTGGGGAAATTTCGCGAGGCGGTGAATGACTATTATCGGAGTTTGGATTTGAAAAATCAGGAGCGATTCCTGGGGGTGCATGAGGACGTGACAGTGGAAGATTTGGGGGATTTGTCGCTGGAGCTGATTGAGGAGATGCGTAAATTGGAGCCTTATGGGGAGGGGAACCAGGAGCCGGTTTTTTTGTTGCCGGAAGTGAGGATTATTGATGCGGCGAAGTTAGGAGCCGAAGGGCAACATTTGCGCTTGACGGTGTGGGATCGACAGGGAAAGAACCTGAAATTGATGGAATTTTATGCACCTGAGGAGCATTTGAAGATTCGGGGTGGGGAGATAGCAAATATTTGGGTGACTTTGAACGAAAATGTTTACCGGGGGATTCGGAGCGTCGAGGGGCGGATTGTGAAGATTGGATAGACGATCAAAAAAACACCCCGTGAGAGGTGTTTTTGGTTATTTAAGACCAAGGCGCATGCGTTCGGCTTTTTCAGCGCGGCGGATTTCGCGAATGATTGCCTTACTGCGGCGCTCACGCTTAGAAATCGGCTTAGAGAAACGAAGCTGCGACTTTTTGAGAGGCATAATACCGCTCTGAAGAACTTTGCGGTTAAACCGGCGGATGAGGTTTTCATTAGCCTCGTTCTGATCTTTTCTAGTTACTTTGATTGCCATATGTACCGCATTATAACAAAGTTTTCTCTGTTTGCCAAGACCTAATTTTGCCTAGTGTGTTATAATATAGCTATGATTATTTTGATGGGGCTCGCTGGGTCGGGTAAAAGTACACAGGGGAAAATGTTAGCAGAGGCGACGGACCGAGTATGGCTATCGGTTGGCCAAGTTTTACGAGATACGGGGAAGTTTGATGAGATACTGGAGCGCGGGGAGCTAGTAGATGACATGACGGTGGTCAAGATGATGGCGGAGAAGATGGCGGAAATTGTACGAGGAGGGAAAGATGCGGTTCTAGATGGTTTTCCACGCGACAAAGAGCAGGCGGTATGGATAGCAGAGAATATCGTAGATGTGATCAAATTAATTGTACGGATTGAAGTGCCGAAAGATGAGTTGATGCAGCGGTTGCTAGCAAGGGGTCGTGCGGATGACACTAGAGAAGCAATAGAGGAGAGATTCCGGATTACTGAACAAAATATTTGTTCAATTTGTAAGATTTTGGGTGAAAAAGGGGTGAAAATTGTACAAATTAGTGGTATGGGAAGTCCAGAAGAAGTTTTCCAGAGATTGTTAAGTGAAGTAGAGAAGATGGAGCAGAAAAATGAATAAAAATATGATAGAGGAGAAAATTGCAGCGATGCGCGAGGGGGGTAAGATCTTGGGGAATTTATTGAGAGATCTGAGAGAATATGTACAGCCGGGGATGACTGGTAAAGAGGTGGATGCTTGGGTGAGGGCGGAAATTGAGCGACGCGGGGCGAAGGTGGCGTATGATTATCTGGAGGAAAAATTTCCTGGGGCAATTTGTATATCGGTAAATGATGCGATTGTGCATGGGGCGCCAAATGATGAACCTTTTGAGGTGGGTGATAAAGTCAGTTTTGATCTGGATATTTTGTACAAAGGGTATTACACAGACGCGGGATTTACGATGCTCATAGGAGGAAAAGGCTCGCCAGCGGTGAAGCAGATGATTAAGACGACAGAAGCGGCGCTCTCAGCGGGGATTAACGAAGTGCGACCGGGGGCGCGGATTGGTGATATCGGCTATGCGGTAGAAAAGGTGCTGAGAAAGGGGAAGCTGGGGGTGCTGGAAAATTATGTGGGACACGCGATCGGTCGGACGATGCATGAGGACCCGATGGTGCCAAATTATGGCGTCAGAGGTCATGGTTATAAACTAAAAGCGGGGGATACGATTTGTATCGAGCCGATGGCAAGTCTAGGTAAACCGGCTAATTATGTTGATCCAGAAGATGGGTGGACGGTGAGACTGAAGGACGGCTCGATCGGATGTTACTGCGAACATACAGTTTTGGTGACGGAAGACGGAGCTGAGGTGTTGACGCTAGCGGATTAACGATTTATAATGAGCTTATGGATGAAATTTCACGCTATGCAGTAGGTCTAGACGTGGGCACGGGGAGTGTCCGAGCAGTAGTTGGGAGCGTGAATGCGGCGGGGAAATTGAATGTGATTGGTTATGCGGAGGCGCCGAATTCGGGGATGCGACGGGGGGTAGTGGCGAATTTGGCGGGTCCAGCGCAAGCGATTGATCGGATGCTCGGTGAAGTCGAGCGGATGAGTGGTTATGAAGTGAACGCTGCGACGATTTCGATTAATGGTTCGCAGATTTTGTCGACGCGCACGGAAGGCATGATTGCCGTTGGGGCGATGGAGCATGAGATTAATGAGAACGATTTGGCGCGGGTGGAAGATGTGGCTTTGCAGGGGAGAGTACCGGCGAATCAAGAGATTTTGAAGGTAGTACCGCTACAATATGTGCTGGATGGTCAGGGTGGGATTAAAAATCCTTTGGGGATGACGGGTTCGCGACTTGAGATGCGGGCGAATGTGGTATCGACGTTGACGCCTTGCTATGATAATTTGCGAAAAGCAGCAGAAGCGGCGAACGTGGTACCGGAACAGATCACGCCGAGTGTGGTGGCGGCAGCACGGGCGGTTTTGACTGAGCGACAGATGGAGAATGGCGTGGCGGTCGTGGACATCGGTGCGGCGACGACTGGAGTGGCGATTTATGAAGAAAATGATCTGCAATATATTGGCGTGGTGCCGGTCGGATCGAATAATATTACCAATGATTTGGCGGTAATGTTGGCGATTGATACAGAAGTAGCGGAAGAACTGAAACGACGGTTCGCCTCAGGGAATTTCATGGATGTGAATGACGATCCGGTGGTGATTCGTTGGCGGGGTAAGGAACTGCATTTCGAGCGTGAACAGATTGATGAAGTAGTGCAGGCGCGCCTAGATGAGATTTTGGATCTGGTGCGTAAAGAGCTAAAGAAGGCGCATTATGAGCAACGTTTGCCAGAGGGAGTAGTCTTGACGGGCGGTGGGGCGCGAATGCGTGAGATTGATAAGTTTGTGCGGGCGACGCTGGGGATGTCGGTGAAGATTGGTGCGCCGTCTGGGCTTACAGGAGTGACGGATGCGATTGAGCGACCGGAGTTTGCAGCAGCGGTTGGCTTGATGCTGCTAAGTGCAGATGGTGAGGGGCAATTAGCCAAAAAAGGCAAGCGCAAGAAAAAGGGCGAGAAGAAACCAGGATTTCTTAAGAGATTCTTAGGGAAATTTTAGGTATTTTTGAGAAAAGTGTGTTATACTGGGGGTAAGTATAAGTGAGGAAAGGATATGCCCGAGATTAAGCCAACAGAGGTAGAGAGTTCAGCAAGCATTAAAGTTG
>CAZFGY010000013.1:0-14512 GCA_964518465.1 uncultured Candidatus Saccharibacteria bacterium
GCTAGGCTTCGATAGCACCCGCTTCGCGGAGATTGGGCAACTCTTCGAAGACAACTTTGATACAACCTGCAATCGGGATAGCGATGATAGCGCCGATGAGACCGAAAACATTCATACCAATGATAATAGCGACGAGAATCAGGGTAGCGGGAAGGTTGAGGGCGTCGCCTTGGATCTTGGGGGCGATGACGTTGTTTTCGATTTGGGCATAGATGATATAGGAGATGAGGAAAGCGATCGAGGCGACAGGAGAACTAAAGAGAAGAGCGATGGCGATGAGGATACAGCTGATGATAGGGCCAAACATCGGGATGAGGTAAAAGACCATGGCGATGAGGCCCATCGGGAGGGCAAGCGCGGCAGAGAAGTTGAAAACGAAGGAGAGAATGAGGACAATAATGGCGACGACGCTGCCATCGAGTAAGGCAACCATGACTTGGTGCGAGACATAGGTAGAAACGACGGCGACCATGCGGTCGGCGAGATGGCGGTAGGCACGGACGGAAGAGGAGTTGGCTTTGCGTTTATCTTCGATTAGACTCCAGGCAGATTCGACGATACTAGGACCTTCGAGTGAGAAGAATAGAGTGAGAACAATGGTGAGGACGACATTAGTAGTGACACTAGCGACGGCACCGACGCTGGTGACGACGAAATTACCAAGATTGGAGACAAAACCGTTGGAGAATGATTGAATAGCGCTAAGAATGTCTTTTTGGAGGTTTTCAATACCGAGGTGTTGACCGAATTCATTGATACCATCCCAGCCACCAAGGGTGTTTTGGAAAGTTTCGGGTAGCTGCTTGACGAATTGGGTGGTTTGCTCGATGACGACGGGGCCGACGACGGCAAAAATGGTGCCAAAAATGCCGATGACGAGAATATAGGCGATGACAGTAGAGAGGACGGGATGATCGTTTTTGAGAAGATGACTGATACGTTTGGCGAGAGGCTGGATGGCGATAGAAAGGAACATAGCGATACCAATAATAATCAATGCGGTAGCGGCTTTCCAGATGAGGAGCGCTGCGAGGGCAAAGCCAAGAATGACTAGCCAAAAGCGGACAAAGGTTTTCGTATCAACTTCAATAGTTTTCTTATACATAAATATATTATAGCATGGAGTAATAATGGCGGAGAAAATTCTCTTTATATTCAGTGAAGCGATCTTCGAGAATGGCAGCGCGAATTTCTTCGGTCAAGCGGACGATGAAGCGGAGATTATGAATTGAAGCGAGGCGGTAATATTGTTGTTTTTGGGCGAGGTCGCCGGAGCGCCAGAGCGCACGGAGGGCGCCAAGCGTCCAGCCGGCTTGGCAGGTCGAGCAGTCGCAGCCGGGGTCGAGTGGGGAATTGGAATCATGAAATTTACGGAGGTTGAGATTGCCGTTTTTGGTGTAAATTTTGCCGTGACGAGCTTCGCGAGTAGGTGCGACACAATCGAAGGTATCAGCGCCCATTTCAGTGCCGATGAGAATGTCGTCGGGATGGGAAAGCCCGAGTAGATGGCGTGGTTTATTCTCCGGTAATTCTTCATTGCACCAGCGCAGGATGGTGCCAAGATCTTCTTTGAGAAAGGCACCACCGAGGCCGAAGCCGTCGAAGCCAATTTGATCAACTTGCATATTGGCGAGATTTCTGGCAGTACGACGGCGTAGATCTTCCCAATGTCCGCCCTGGAGAACACCGTAGAGATTTTGACGATAACCGAGATCGTCGCGATGTTTGATATGCTCCTTGAGGCTACGTTTGGCCCAACGTTCGGTGCGTTCGAGAGCCTCAACGTTGTATTCGTAGGTGTCGGCGAGCGATGTTAATTCATCGAAAGCCATGTGAATGTCAGCGCCAATTCGACATTGAATTTGCATGGATTCTTCCGGGCCGATGAAATCGGGTTGAGAATCAAAGGGGTCGATAAAATTAACGCCTTTTTCGGTAACGTGGGCGAGGCGTTCTTTATGGGCGGTATTAGTAAGATGACGATCTTTTGTCATGGAGACAACTTTGCCGAGACCGGAACCGAGTGACATGACTTGGAAACCACCCGAGTCAGTCAAGGTAGGGCCAAGCCAGGCTCGCGCATCGGAAGAGCAATCGTTCCGATCTGGAAGCCAGTGCGCGAGGCCTCCGGCTTTAGCGATCTCTGGAGATTTGCGGCGGAGGTGAAAGCCGTTTGAGAGCATGGCTTGAGCGCCGAGAGTATGCAAATCGGATGCAGAAACGAAACGTACATAGCCGCCTGTTCCCACGGTCATGAAAGCTGGGGTCTTGATTTCGCCGTGGGCAGTTTTAATGATGCCGGCGCGGCCGAGACCGTTTTTTAGGCGTTTTTCGATGACGAATTCCATCTTTATATTATAGCATAAAATGCCCCGCCTGATAAGGGCGGGGCGGGGTTAGAGGTACTTACCGTTGCTGAAGCCGAGCTTGTGGCGCAGGGAATTAGCAAGGTAATTGGTGAGTGGGAGGAGGGCGGCTTCGAGAGGCATGCTGGCGAGATAGGCGAAGACGGCTTGGCCGAAAAATTCGTTGAAGGGCAGTCGACCAAGGAACGCAATGGTTTCGAAAAGCAGGGAATCAACCAAGTGAGCCGTGATCGAGGAGAGGAAGGCGCGCGATTTGAAATCTTGTTCGTCAAAGATTATGCTATTGTTGCGCAGAAAGACGAAAACAGCGTTGTTGACTCTTTGGCTGACGAGAAAAGCCACGAGGCTGGCAATGGTGATGCGGCTAGCTAGTTGAGAGACGACGGTAAAACCGCTATTGTCGGCGCCAGGATAATTAGGCAAGAGCGTCACGATCCAAAGTAGACCGCAGACGCTGAGGCCGAGGACGAAACTACAAGTAGCGACGGTGTTAGCGATGCGTTTGCCGTAAATTTCGACCAGCAGGTCACCTAGGATATAGGTAATCGGGAACATGACGATGCCGCCATCGATGGGTATGGAATAAAAATTCCAGATTTTCATGGCGGCGAGGTTGGCAGCGATAATCATGGCGATCATAAGGGACGACATGACGATGAGTACGGTGACGATTTGGGGTGAGAGACCTTGGATGGGGCGCTTAGGGCGATGCCGGGAGCGGCGAGAACGACTGGCCATAGAATGTCCTCCTTTTGGTAATTTACGAGGATTTTAGGGATGCTTTTTGGCTCGGACCCGTGAAAAGTTAGACCTAAAATAGGCTATATTACTATTGTAGCACAGATTATCAAAAAAGTCAATATGGTATTGACTTCGGGGAGGGAATCGGGATATAATGGAGAGATATGTTTAAGCTTCTTCGTTATCTTAAGCCTTATTTATGGCAGGTAGCCATCTTGCTCGGCGCAGTGGCGCTACAAGCATGGTCAATTATGCGGTTGCCGGCGATTATGGCGGAAATTGTCAATAATGGCATTGTCGCGAATAATTTAGACTATGTTTGGGAAGCGGGGATTAGGATGGTTATCTTTGCGGTGATCGCGTCAGTGTGTGCGGTGATCGTGAATTTGTTAGCGGCGATCGTGGGAACTGCATTTGCGCGTGATTTGCGCAACGATGTGTTTAAACAGGTGCTAAGTTTTTCGGTGAGCGATACGAAGAATTTTTCGACGGCGTCGTTGATCACGCGGACTACGAATGACGTGCAACAGGTGCAGCAAGTGGCGGTAATGTGTATGACGATGCTACTAAGGGCACCGATGATGGCGACGATGGCGATTATCCAGGCGGTAATTACGGCGCCAGATATGACTTGGATTATTGCGCTGGCGGTCGGAGTGTTGCTGGTGCTGGTGGTGGTGATTTTGGCGATTGTGATGCCGAAGTTCAAGATTTTCCAACGCTTGATCGATCGGATTACGATGCTGACACGGGAGAATTTGACTGGGCTGAGGGTAATTCGGGCGTTTAATAACGAGAAACTAGAGCAGAAGAAGTTTGCGGCGACAAATAAGGAAATGACTGACTTGGCGATCTGGGTGAATAAAATTATGTCGCTGCAGAACCCGTTGATCAATTTGGTGTTTAACGGGACGACGATTTTGTGTATTTGGATTGGGGTGTCATTGATTCCGCAAGACATTTCGTATTTGGGGAATATGATGGCGTTTATGCAATATGCGATTCAGGTGATTATGTCGTTCTTGTTCTTGACGATGCTGTTTGTGATTTTGCCGCGGGCGAATGTGTCAGCGAAACGGATCAACGAAGTGCTTGATACGAAGTCGAAGATTGTTTGGAAAGAACATACGGTGGGGAAGCCGGACCTGAGGCCATCGGTGGAATTTGACAAGGTGAGCTTTGCGTACGAGAAGGCGGAGGAGAAGGTGCTGGATAACGTGTCTTTCGTGGCAAAAGCGGGGGAGACGACTGCCTTTATTGGTTCGACCGGCTCGGGGAAGTCGACGCTGATTAACTTGGTACCAAGGTTTTACGAGGCGACAGCAGGGAAGATTAAGATTAATGGAATCGAAATCGAAAATTACGCGCAGGATGATTTGATGCGGCGGATTGGTTATGTGCCGCAGAAGGGAATTTTGTTTGCGGGAACGGTGGCTTCGAATATTAAGTTTGGTGCTCCGGAAATTAGCGATGAAGAGATGCACAAGGCGGCGCGAATTGCGCAGGCGGAGGAATTTATCGAGAAATTGGATAAGAAATATGATGCGCATATTGCACAAGGTGGCAGCAATGTCTCGGGTGGACAGAAACAGCGTTTGTCGATTGCGCGGGCGATCGCGAAGAAGCCGGATATTTATATCTTTGACGATTCTTTTTCGGCGCTGGATATGAAAACGGATGCGAAATTGCGACGGGATTTGAAGCCAGTAACTGAGGAGGCGGTGACTCTGATTGTGGCGCAGCGGATTAGTACGATCAAGGATGCTGATCAGATCGTGGTGCTGAATGAGGGGAAAGTAGCAGGAAAAGGGACGCACCGTGAGCTTTTGAAAAATTGTGCGGTCTATCGGGAAATTGCGAAGTCGCAGCTTTCGGAAGCGGAATTTAAGGCGGAAATTGGCAAAGGAGGGAAAGATGCCTAAAATGATGATGCAAGGTGAGGAAGTGAAGCCAAAGAGTTTCTCTAAAGTTTTGAAGGCGTTCCTGAGGGATCTGAAATCGTGGCGGATTTTGATTATACTATCGATGATATTAACGATCGCGTCGGTGATTTTGTCATTGTTTGGACCGCTGATTTTGGGACAGATTACGACAGAGGCGGTGAATAGCTTCGGTGCAACGGGAGCGATTAATTGGGGTGTAATTTCTTCACTGATTATTCAGCTGGTGATATTATATCTGAGTTCGGCAGTGTTGAATTATATTCAGGGTGTAGCGCTGGCGGTTGCGACAGAGCGTTATGGGCAAAAATTGCGCCAGGAAATTATTGAGAAAATTGCGAAGTTGCCGATTTCTTATTTTGACAAGAACCAGTTTGGGGATACTTTGTCGCGCATGAGTAATGATATTGATGTAATGACAGGATCTTTGTCGAGGATTTTGTCGGAGGTGCTGTCGGATGTGGTGACGATTGTGGGGATTTTTGTGATGATGCTGACGATTTCGGTGCCGCTCGCGATGGTGGCTTTACTGATTTTGCCGCTGTCGTTACTGTCGATTAGCCGTTTAGCGAAGAAAGCGCAGAAGCTATATCGCGCGAATCGCACGACGCTAGGCGAGCTGAATAATTCGATCGAAGAAGACTATGCTGGACAATCGATTATCAAGGCAAATTCACACGAGGCGATTTCGATAGGGAAATTTGATCGGACGAACGAGCGGCTCTATGAGACGGGATGGAAAGCACAGTTTCTCTCGGCTTTGGCTTATCCGATTATCCATGTGCTGACGAATTTGAGCTATGCGGTGATTTGCGTGCTGGGTGGCGACATGGTGATCAAGGGAAAGATGGCGATTGGGCAGATTCAGGCGTTTATTCAATATGTGAGCCAGTTTAATCAACCGATTCAGGGTGTGTCACAGATTGCTTCGAATATTCAGTCGACGGTGGCGGCGGCGGAACGGGTGTTCAACTTCTTGGAAGAGCCAGAAGAGACAGCTGATCCTGAACCGGCGCTTGAGATTGCAAAAGTTCGGGGTGAGGTGGAATTTCATGATGTCGATTTTGCTTATACGGCGGAGAAACCGATTATCCGAGATTTCTCGATGAAAATTAAGCCGGGTATGCAGGTGGCAATTGTGGGGCCGACTGGAGCAGGGAAGACGACGATTATCAATCTTTTGATGCGTTTTTATGATCCGGTCTCGGGGTACATTGCGATTGATGGTGTGCCGACGCGGGAAATGAAACGGGCGGATGTACGGAAGCTGTTCGGAATGGTTTTGCAGGATACTTGGCTGTTTTCGGGGACAATTGAAGAGAACTTGCGCTATGGTAAGCCAACGGCGACGCACGAGGAGATTGTCAAAGCGACAAAAATGAGCAGCATTCACCATTTCATTGAATCTTTGCCGCATGGTTACAAGACGGAAATTAGTGAGGATTCGGATAATATCTCGGCAGGGGAGAAGCAATTACTGACGATTGCACGCGCGATGGTGGCAAATCCGCCGATGATGATTCTAGATGAGGCGACTTCAAACGTAGATACGAGAACTGAGCAGCTAATTCAGGACGCCTTTGCTAAGTTGACAAATGGGCGTACATCTTTTGTAATAGCGCATCGTTTGTCAACAATTCGTAATTCTGATGTAATATTGGTGATGAAAGAAGGGAAGATCGTTGAACAAGGTAATCATGAGGAGTTGCTGGCACAGAACGGTTTCTATGCGGAATTGTATAATTCGCAGTTTGCAGAAAAATAAGCAGTTAGTAAGGGGATATTAGGGCCTGAAAGACGCTCGAGGAGTGGTTTATAATTCTGGTTTAGTTCGGTGTTTGTTCGGGTGGACGGGGAGGGTTTAGAATTAAGATTGCTTAATGTGGTCTATGTTGGCTAAAATAGTATGTTTTAAATGTAAAATAAGAGGGGGAAATAGGGAATTTGTAAAATTAAAAATCCGGAGCTCGGCGGAGGCCGGATCGGACGGTCCAAGCTGGGTCGAGTGGTCGATATCGACTCCATTGGCTGGCTACTAGATATAATGTCGTAAAAGATATATTGTGCGACATTGGATCTGTCGGGAAAAGACGATTGTCTGTGTGTCTGGATTGTCTAAAATGCCGTGCTTAATTCCCCACGGCGGGCTTAATTCTTCGCGCGGACCGCCGGGTTTTCGTATGCGGGGTGTTTGTAGTTTTGCCGTGGGACGCGCGAGTCTCGTGCGTGTGCGGGATTTGCATGGGGGCTGCGGGCGGCGCTAAGAAAATAGCCGCTGGCGTTGTGCTGGCGGCTAAATTTTGTGCTAAGAAAGTTGGGGCTAAGATGCGCCGCCGCTACCGGAGGCCTTGCTGGTGAGGATACTGATATCGATGCTGGCGATAAGCTTAAGACTGTAAAAAACTAAGATTGCGATGATAGCTCCGGTGAGGGCCCATTGGGGTGGATAGTTAGCAATCCATGCGAGTATAGTGCTGAGAGCCATGAAAACGACAAGACAGTTTCCAGATGCGGCAGTGAACGCTGTGTAGAGATTTTTGCGGTGGACGAAGATTACCATCAGAATAAGGTTTAAAAGGAAAGCGATGAATAACATCAGGAGCCCTATACAAAAGCTTTCTTTCCAGGAGAGGTCATTCCAATAGCGCCAGTAGTACAGATATCCGCTTATGGCAAAGACAAAATCGCAGAGTGGGTCTAGGGTAATGGGGAGAGGGTTCCAGGGGTGCCAGGCGGGGTGGTTTTTGACATAATGTCGGAAAATGTAGCCGTCCAGCACATCGGTAATCCAGCCGAAGCTGTAGAGCCAGGGGACGAGGGGATTAACGCCGAGAAAAAGGCAGAGGATACCGATGCTGGCGCGTGCGAAACAGAGGAAATCGGGGGTGTGGACGAGGAAGAAAGTAGCCATTTTTTAATTCCCTTCTTTCTTAAATTTGTAAGGTACTACTACCATTGTAGCACAGATTTCGATATTTGTCAAGATTTAGGCAATGTTGGCGAGTTTTTCTTGAAGTTGGAGCTTGATCCAGTTAGTGAGATTAGTATAAGCATGATCGCTGGCGCAGGCGCGGATGGCGGCATGATAGATTTGTTTCTTTTCGATGTTGTTGCGGGGGAAACCGGCTATGATTGGCACATATCCGAGTGCGACGGAGAGTTGATCGGTGACGACGCGAGCAATGCGGCCGTTGCCATCGAAGAACGGATGAATGCGGATAAATGTGTAATGGAAGCGAGCAAGAAAACGGCAGACCTCATCGATGTCGGTGATATTGACATACTCAATACTATCGCGAAGTGAGCGGGCGAGGGCGTAAAGTTCATTGTAGACTTCGGCGCCGCCGCAGGGAACGTGATGGAGGTCTTCGTCGCCGGGATCGCCAAAGCGGACATCGTGGCCGCGGGGTCGTAATTCCCCAGTTCTGCGATAGACGTGGCGAAAAAGAATTGTGTGCTTCCCTTGCCAGTCGCTAATCCAATCCGATTCGCTGCGGAGAGAAAGTTGATTGCGAATGTCGTAAGAACGCTCTAATTCCCTGGCGAAATTCAGAATTACGTCGCTGAGACCGCGCTCTTCGGCAGCACGTACTAGTGGGTGCACTGAGCTGATGGAGTGTCGGCGGCCGCTTTTATATTCAGGGGTTTTGCGATATTTGCGCCAAAGTGCCTTGGTGACATCTTCTTCGGCGATTTCGTAGCGTTCGGGAGTACTCATTGGGAACTCTTGTTCGGTTTTTGTTCGGTATTTTGGTCAGTGTCAGGATATTCGAGGTCGGTGCTTTCGCGCACGATGTCGTCAATCATACCACGTAGCAAGGTGGCTTGAAGAGCACCGATATCGTTGCGACGGGGGCGGCGGAGTCGGATTTTGATGCGGATTTGGGAGAAAGGAAAGGTGTTTTTGAGATCGGCGGCGGAAAGGTGAAAACGACTACCGTTAGGATGGGTGAGCCAACTGGGGTCGTAGCTAGCTTTGACTAGCTCATTAGTCGTATGAGTATTGAGCGCTGCAAGCGTGCGGACGATGGCGGAACGCAGGGGGGGATTGGTTTCGAGATTTTGCAAGCTGGTGACGCCGGCAGAGACATATTCCTCGGCTTCGTAAGAGAGATTATGATTTGAGACTGGACGGACTTGGATGTTTAAGCTTTCCATCGTGAGTGACATAAATCCTTCCGGTACCGGACCAAGCGGGAGGCGTAAATAGGTGATATCTTCAGGCGTCATGAGATGTTTGCGCACTAGTTCTTTGTGCACAAAATAGATCGTCTTGGTAAAACGAATGCGACTAATCGGAGCTTGGTTGAGCCAGAGGATGGCGGTGGCGAGTTCGGGCAGGGTCATCGACGACTACGAGTTTTAGAATTAGTACGATCTTTGCTGAGGCTGAGGAAGCAGCCGTAGATAAAAATCATGAGTAAAGAGGTGAAGAGGCCAAGGTAAAAGAAGGTGTTGGCATATTCGAAGCTGTGTCCTAGAGAGATATAACTGTTTGGAGAGTCGGCCATGATAAAGACGGAGACTTCTGAGACGACAATGCCAATTACGCCAAGGAGCGAGAGAATTTTGCCAAGCAGAGCACCTTTAAATGGGACCCAGAGCCCGACGAAGAAGAGGATGACTGAAATGATGCCGATGGGGTTAAGGAGATTCATGAGACCGCTGGGAGACATTGGTTCACTGACTCCTTCGATGCCGTATTGGCTTGTGCACATAGGGAGTAAACTGACGATAAAGGCGACGCTGAGAAAGATTTTTTGTTTGGTGGTGAATTTCATGTTACCTCCTTGAAATTACTAGACTATTTTTGACGTTTTCCTTCGTTTTGAGGGCGCTTTGGGGAGTTTTCGGTGACGAGTCGATTGAGGTCTTTTAGCGTGGGGCGGTCTTTCCCTTCGGCGGCATTGGGGGATAATTTCATCTTGCGGAAGTCAGACTGGGGTGATGGGGTGAATTGAAATGCAGCTTTGCTTCCCTTGCGGTCGTTATGGTTGTGACCTCCTGCCATGAAATTAGCGCCGTGGCTTCGAGTAGTGTAGCTATTATTGATTTGTTGATCGACTAGAGCTTGATCGCTTAAAGTGCGGCCGCTGTCCGAGAGCTCCTTTTTGTATTTTTCGGACTGTTCGATGGTAGCGCGAATTTCAGCCTCGACTTCTGAGCGATTACGCGCGTATCCGCGGCGAGAGTTTTCGACAATTTTATCGAAGTTGTCTTGTGGGGTGGTGGGTAGAGATAGAGTCGTGGCGGAGAAAGCTGGGACTTTTTCGCCATTGATGATCATAGAGATTACGAAATGGCGGTTATTCATCTGGATGAGGTCGGATTGGTCGAAGATAGGTTCGAATTGTTTGGTCAAGATTGGTGCGTCATCAGCAGAGACGCGGAAGGAGATGGTGGTACCGACGTTACCAAAGACGGCGTCACGGACGGAATCGGTCATTTGAGAGATGTATTGGTTGGCGACGGTTAAGTTGAGACCGTATTTGCGGGCTTCCGAAAGAATGACGGCAAATGAGTCGGTAGCGAAGTTTTGGAACTCGTCGACATAAAGATAGAAGGGGCGACGATCGGCGACATCGGGAATATCGCTACGAGACATGGCGGCAAGTTGTACTTTGGTGACCAAGAAGGCACCCAGGATGCTGGCGTTGTCTTCACCGATTAGGCCTTTAGATAGATTGACGACGAGGATTTTGCCTTCGTCCATGATTTTGCGGACGTCGAAGCTAGATTTGGGCTGGCCGATAATGTTGCGAATAATCGGGTTTGCGGTGAAGGCACCGACCTTGTTAAGGACTGGGGCAATACTTTCGTTAACCTGTTTTTCGTTCCACTGGCCGAATTCGTGTTTCCAGAACTGTAAGACAGTGACGTCCTGACAATAATCAAGGGTTTCTTTACGAAAATCTTTATCGGTAAGCAAACGAGAAATATCGAGTAAAGTGGTCTCTGGGCGATCGAGAAGCGCGAGCAAAGTATAGCGCAAGATGTGCTCGAGACGAGGACCCCAAGAATCGCCGAACATGCGCTTCAAAACGCCGATCACTTCGGAGCAGACATTAGGCTTGCGGCTTGGGTCGCTGAGTTCGAGTGGGTTGAAGGCGACTGGGTAGGCGGTGTCAGCTGGGTTGAAATAGACGACATCTTTGATACGAGATTCGGGGACGAAGCGAAGGTTGTTAATCGCAAAGTCACCATGGGGATCGATGATACAGTAACCCTGATTGTAGAAAATGTCGCTGAGGGCAAAGAGTTCTAGCATACCGGATTTACCAGCGCCAGTTTGCCCGATAATATAAACGTGGCGAGAACGGTCGCGGCGGAACATGCCAAATTGATGGTTGATACCGCGGAAATTGGTCAAGCCGAAAGCGGAGATGTTTTCGTCGTGGGCGGGATTGCCAGTGATGAGAGGGAGCTTAGCGGGGGGTTCAGCGGTTTTTGAGGTGGCCCAAACGATGTTGGGAGTTTCCACGGAAGTGTGAGGTAAATGATAGACTGAGGCAAGTTCAGAAATATTGAGAATGAAGCCTCGATCCATGAATTGGCGCATTTTGTAGGCGTCAAGATCTTCAGCCTTGAAGCTGCCGCCGCTCATTTGGAAACCATTGAGGTTAGTAGAATTATATTGCTTGAAAGTTCCGACTAAAGCTTGCATATTGAGCTTTGCGTTAGTTTGATCTTGGCCGAGGTAAGCGAGACGGATTTTGACTTCATAGCCGAGCTTGGTAGCTTTTTCTTCGGCTTTAGCGATGCGAGTCTTGTCGCGTTCGGAAAGCTCGACTTTGTCATCGCCGTTGCCGCCAGAAGGAGGGCGGAAAAAAGCGCCAAGGGCTTCAATGACCCAAGTCCAATCAATTCCGTTCCCTTTACGTCCGGCTTTGATTTTTTTGACCCATTTATCTGTAGTTTGTTTGTGCCAGTCGTCAGAGATAGGGCGGGTGAGAATTTGGATCCAGAGTTCTTCGGAATTGTCAGGACTGAGCTTGGCAAGAGTACCAGTGATGCCAGCGAGGGGGTCGACTTCGAAATTCTCGAAGGTTTTGATAGGTAAGGCCTCATTTTCGGTAAGAGTGAGCTCGGCAGTAAAAGTAACGGGATATTCACCACGATGGTCAACGTAGTCTTCGTTCATTTTGTAAATTTGAACGGTAGGGTATTGGGCATAAATCTGACCTTCGACGAAACTTTGGAGAATTTTAGGTACCCAGACATAGAAGCGGATTTGACCGCTAGTGGAAACGATTTCAAAGCTGAGATGCTCCTGGACGCCGCCGGAATTTTTGAGTTCGGCAGCATCACGCAAAATACCGTGCAAGCTAGCAAAAAGCTGCTCGGCGGCTAATTCTTTTTTATCATTGGTGCGTGGGATTTCGAGCATCAGCAAAACTGAATCGACGTTGAGAACTTTGAGACGATTGAGTTTTTTGTAGTTACGGTAGGTGAGAAAAGCCAGAATAATGACGATTGGCACCCAGACGACGGGCATCAAGATAAAATGAATAATTTGTTCGAACATATACTATTTATTTTACTATATTTTGAGCTATTTAGCTAGGGTGTATGAGTCTTTGTCGACTTTAGCAAAAAGATCTTTGTTTTGGAGATTGAGCAAGACCGTGGTCTCTTTGACCTTGCGGGCACGTAGGACGCGTTTGACAATTTCTTCGCGAGTGAGTGGTTCGCCAGCTTCTTTGAGAATATTCATGATGATGTCAGCGACAGTGCCGCGAGTGTAGCCCCAAGTGTTGAGCGCGTAGATGCCACGACCGATGAGAATGAAGCGAGGATCTTTGATGAGCTCGTTGTGAATGGCTTGGATAGTGACGTTTTTGCGACGGAAATCAGAGTTGGAAATGGCTTTGGCGATTTCAGAGAAATGCATTGGCTCTTTGTGCGCTTCGAGAACGACGAAGATTTTGTCGCGAATGTTGCGAGGATTGACGGTCGGCCATTTGGCAAGACCCCAGAGACCGTTCAAGGAAGCGAGAAGCTTCGAAATGGAAGCGATGGCTTTGATATGATCAGGATGTTCGTAGCTTAGAACGTTATCCAATTCATCGATGGTCATAGGCGCTTTATGCTGTTTAATAACGGATACGACTTCGTCAACGCGAGCATGGATGTCTTTGGCATTACCGTAATCAGCAATGCCCAAGGCAGAATAATATAGATCGTTCTCATCGATAGTAGTCAAATTATTGGAGATTGAGCCAATGAAAACCAGCTTGGCGCGTTCAGCTGGAGTAGAATCGTGACCGTAGATACGATTGGCGAGGTCGGAGGTGCGAGCGACGCGACCTAGCTCGGTAAGGTTACGAATAATAAGTTTCTCCGCAGCGGCAAGCTCGGAGATTTGGCCTTCTTCAGCGCCAATACGCAAACGTACTAAGATAGCTTTTTCAAGTTGGCGGACACGTTCACGGGTGATGTTGAGCAGTTCGCCGATTTGCTCCAAGGTTTCTTTCTGGCCGTTTAAACCAAAGCGACGAGAAATGATCTCGCGTTCGCGTTCTTGCTCAATGATGTTTAAACTGCCTGAGATAGCGGTTTCGATGATGCTAGCGTTTTGATCCATCAGATTCCCTTCGTTCGAAGTAAAATTTAATATTAGGTATTTTAAGCTATGATAGCATATTTTAATATGGCTGTCAACGATTGTAGTTGATTTTCTACGATTTTGTTGACTTTCTGTAAGTTATTATATCACTTTTCTGATAAATTTGAGGATTTCTTAACGAAAAGTTCACAAAATGGCAAAAATTTTCAATCTTGAGCAGTTTGATTGTTGGGTTTTATAGATAATGCTTATGCATATAATAATGTCCTAAAATTTTCGCGAAAATCGGAATTAGTGATATTATTTGAGCATAAAAATGCCCCTCGGGAGAGGGGCGAAGGTGCGTTTGTGATGACTATGCGAGGGGGATATAAGGTGTATGCAGGTCGCGGTTGCCGTCCAGGCGGTTTTCAAAAGGGATGGTCGGGTCGGCGTTCTGACGGGCGATCTCATGCAGATCATTGACGATGGCTTTTAAGGCGTTCATTTTGGTGGGCGTGATAGAATCCAGCTGAGCCGGCGTGATGGTACGGGCGAGGCAGGAATGGACGAGGCTCTCAATGAACGTCGGCAGAACTACGTGGATGATATAGTTGCGGCGATCGTTGTCGGTGGAATAACTGCTGCTGGCGGTGCAGTCAATAATAGACCATTCCGTGGTGGGACCGTCAAGGCCCTCCTTGCATATCAGTACAGCGCCATGCTTGATCGTGCTGGGATCTCTGGGCAGGATAACATCGTAATTGCCTTTTCTGATGTTATGAATGATTCCAGCCAGCCAGTCATAGACGTCGTCGTTGGCTTTAAGCCACAGGGGTGTGAGGTAGCTCTTGGTAAATTCTTGGTCGACGAGAGGCGTTGCTTTGCCATAGATAGCACTGGGATGATCGGCATGTTCT
>CAZFGY010000013.1:14612-17892 GCA_964518465.1 uncultured Candidatus Saccharibacteria bacterium
GTCGACGAGAGGCGTTGCTTTGCCATAGATAGCACTGGGATGATCGGCATGTTCTCTAAACATAGTTAATTCCCCTTTATTCCAATCTCATCTACTTTTGTTTTTTGTGAAGTAGATGGTTCTTGGAATAAAAGGAATATACTAAACGCAATGTAAGGAGCATAGCCTGCTCGACAGACTATGCTTCTATTGTAGCACAGGTTTATATTTCTGTCAATGATATTTATGGCTTTTGGCAAAAAATGCAAGAAAATGAGCGCTAATGTTGCAAAAATTACAACTATTTTTTGCGAGTGGTGGCTTTGCGGGTGGAAGTGGATTTTTTCGCGGTAGTACCCTTTTTGGAGCGTCGGACGAAACGACCACGACCAGCAGGCTTCTCGGCGAGCATTTTTTGGGCTTCTTCGAGGGTGATTTTCTTAGGATCTTGATCTTTAGGGATTTTGACATTGTTGAAACGCCCGGGGCCTTTGATATAGGGGCCGTAAGCGCCTTTGATAATCATGATGTCGCCCCAGTCGGCGATGATGGAGTCAATTTTGGCTTGATAGAGCTTTTCAGCGGTTTTGAAATCAATAGTGTAGGGGTCGTAATCTTTGATCTGGATATTGTATTTGCCAGCTTTGAGATAGGGGCCGAAAGGACCACTGGCGGCGATGATGGTAGCGCCGTCTTTGGTGGTACCGAGTTCGCGAGGAAGGGCGGGCATGGCGAGCTGAGCGAGAGCTTCTTTGAGAGTGACAGTCTTTTCGGTTTTGCCTTTCGGAAGGGGGGCGAAGCGGGGCTTTTCGCCGGTGGATTTTTCATTGTCGCCGAGCTGGATGAAAGCACCGTTGCGGCCGATTTTAGCATAGATAGGATAACCGGTTTTAGGATCTTTGCCTAGTTCCCTGGCGTTGTTGTAACGGGCGGCTTCATCGGATTTAAGAACTTCTTTTTGGAAAGGTCCGTAAAAATCATGGAGCATTTTGACGCGTTCGAGTTTGTGTTCGGCGATTTTATCGAGATCTTCTTCAATATTAGCAGTAAATTGATAATCGACGATGTTATTGAAGTTTTCGGTGAGAAATCCGGCTAGGAGCTCACCGATGGGGGTGGGGAGTAATTTGCCCTTGGTGGAGCCGGTTTTTTCGGTGACAATTTCGCGCTTGATAGTTCCCTTTTTTAGAGTGAGCTGCACAACTTCGCGGGGTTCGCCTTCGGATTCGCCTTTAATGACGTAGCCGCGAGTCTGGATGGCAGACATAATAGTAGCGTAGGTCGATGGGCGGCCGATGCCGAGCTCTTCGAGTTTTTTGACTAAAGAACCTTCGGTGTAGCGGGCAGGCGGTTTAGCAAAATTTTGGCGGGCGGTAATCGAATCGCATTTGAGCGCTTCGCCGGTTGCGAGCTGTGGTAATTCATCCTCTTTGGTGCGGCCAGTGACTTTGAGAAAACCATCAAAGATAATGACTTCGCCTTTGGCTTCGAAAAGATGCTTGGATTCTTGGTCGTTTTTGATCTTGACGACGGTTTTTTCGGTCGTGGCTTCGGCCATTTGAGTAGCAAGGGTGCGATTACGGATCAGGCGGTAAAGCTTCTTCTCGTATTCGGTTTTGCCGGCAACTTCCTGCTCGATGTGGGTGGGACGAATAGCTTCGTGGGCTTCTTGGGCGCTGGCGGATTTGGTTTTAAAGTTGCGCACTTTGAGATAATTTTGGCCGTATTTTTCTTCGACAAATTTAGCGGTTTGTGCGATGGCTTGTTTGGAAAGATTAAGGCTGTCGGTGCGGTGATAGGTGATAAAACCAGCCTGGTAGAGGGCTTGGGCGGCGGACATGGTAGCCTTGGTCGACATGCCGAGGCGAGAGTTGGCTTCGATCTGCATACTGGCGGTCGTGAACGGCGGAGCGGGACGACGGACGCCGGGTGAAGTGGTGATGTCGGAGACTTCAAACTTAGCATCAGCGATTTTTTCGAGGTAATTTTGGGCGGTTCTTTCGGTGTCAAAATTAAAATCGAGCGTAGCCGGTAATTCATCTTTGGCTTTGGTGAGGAATTTGGCCGTAACTTTGAATTTGGCTGAGCTGGCGAATTTTTCGATTTCCTGCTCGCGTTCGACGATGAGACGGAGGGCTGGGCTCTGAACGCGACCAGCAGAGATAGCACCGGGGACTTTTTTGCGAACAACACTAGAAAGATCGTAACCGACTAGCATATCAAGGGTTTGGCGAGCTTGTTGGGAATGGACCATATCCATGTCGATTTTGCGGGGATTTTTGATGGCGTTTTCGAGAGCGGGTTTGGTGATTTCGTGAAAAGTGATGCGATTGGTGCCTTTGGGTAGTTTCAAAACTTCCATGAGGTGCCAAGAAATCGCTTCACCTTCGCGGTCTTCATCGGTTGCGAGCCAGATGGTTTCGGCGGACTTGGCGGCTTTTTTTAGATCGGAGATGATTTTTGTATGGCCAGGATCAATTTCATAGGTAACGTCGAAAGTTTCCTTGTCAACGAATGTATCTTTGCGAATATGACCGACGGAAGCGAGCACATGGAAGTCTTTGCCGAGGTATTTTTCGATGGTGTGAGCCTTGGCAGGAGACTCGACGATTACTAGATTTTTAGGCATATATTATTATCATATCATGAGTGTCAAGGCTTCTTTGATGAAAAAACGCCCCTGATGGGGCGCGGAGAGGGAGGGGTTTGGATTTATTGCCAGCTCATCTGGCTAACATGTTCGAGAAGATTGTTGAGTCGTTTGTTCGTATTTTCAAGGATTTGATCGATTGGGAAGCGTTCGGATAGTTTATCTAAGATAAGGGCGACAACATCTGTAGATGTGCGAGAGAGGATGGCGTGGTAAAGGAATGTGGGTGGCTGATCTGGCGTGGCGATTTTTCTTTCATAGATAACGAGATTGTAGCCGTCAGGAATTGATTGAGATAAGCTGTATTGCAGGGTAAAAACGGAGCTTTCGCTGCCGATTTCGACTTCGGCGAGATGCGGACCGACTTCTGCGCTGAGTAGGGCCGGGTAGTGAATCTGGCATAAAAGAGTCTCGACGGCAATGCTATAGAGAAGTGCTTGCTCGGCTTCGAGTGGTGTATTGTTGTCGATCTGTAAAAAATCGATTATACCGTGGCAAGTGTAAAATTGCCAAAGCTGGTCACGATAGGAGCTCGACATCTAGATTCCCTCCTCTGTAAATTTGTAAAGTGCAATTGAGGTAAGTATATCACAAAACACCAAAAAGCCCCAGGTAAGGGTGGGCATCACCTGGGGCTATTTGGCCCTACAA
>CAZFGY010000014.1:0-17482 GCA_964518465.1 uncultured Candidatus Saccharibacteria bacterium
TATCGACGTGCGCGTAGTGGCGCTTCTCAGATTCATATTCCTGGTGAGAAGTAGCGATGGTGATACCACGAGCTTTCTCTTCAGGAGCATTATCGATTTGATCATAAGCGACGGCTTTGTTCACTTCGGTTGGAAGCTTCTTGGCGAGCACGTTCGTGATCGCAGCAGTAAGGGTTGTTTTACCATGGTCAACGTGGCCCATCGTACCGACGTTGATATGTGGTTTGGAACGGTCAAAATTTGCCATTCTTTCTCCTTTTAATTATTATTTATGTCAGAGCGCTAATATCATACCAGCTCCAACTCTACTTGTATATAATATCTGATTTTTGAAGAGTTGTAAAGAGCTTTTTGGGGTGAAAAGAGTTTTGAGGATTTTGGTGGTCTAACTATTGACTTTTTTGATGAGTTGTAGTATAATGAGAAGAGGTAGTTAGTGTCTAGAACGCTATTAGTACTTTGCGAGAAAGGAGTTTTAGGAATGGAGGGGAGAAGGCCATACCGGCCGAGAAATCTGCTGAAAAGGGCGGAGGAGGTCGCTAATATCCGGAAAGAGGTAATTCGACTGATTCGGGCCAAGGCCGCCGAAACGGGGACCATCAAAATGAGCCGGATCGCCATCGTGAAAGATTTGCGCTTTCCGAGTGGCGCGACAATTGAGACCTGTTTTGATGGGGACATCAATAACGCGATTCGCGAAGCGGGTCTCTATCCCATCACGCCGGACCGGTGTTATTTGATCCGGAGCGTGCAGGATTTTTTCGAAACCCACGGACGTCTGCCGACTTACGTGGATATTGAGCACCGCACCGACCCTTGCCTGTATGCGATCAATTCCTACCGGAAGTATTTTGCTAATTTGACGAACCTGTTTGAGGCGGCTGGTTTGCAAGATTATTTCGTGTTCAGCATGTCAGGTGGCAGGGATCCGGAACGTATGCGAAAGCTCGCGATCAGTGAACTGGAGCAATTGTACGGCGACAGTGGCATTTTGCCGACCTGTCTGGACCACGACAGTAGGAGTCCGCAATTTTCGGCTCATACTTGCGCACGTTATGTTGGCGGCGGAAGCTGGCGTAAAGTTGCACAGGTGATGAATTGGCAGTTGCAAAGCAAGCTGCGAGATCGGTAAAGGAGGATACGATGTCTAGAAACTCAGAACAACAGTTGCTCTTTGACGAGCTGCGGAATTATCGCGATCGATTGATCAAACAGTACGGAGAAACGGCGCATATTGAGTTCGAGACTGGAAAAATCGGGCTGAATTATGGCTTGATCTATATTCACGCTAAAGACTTCCAGATGAAGAACGGCCTACGGTCGATTTACTACTACAAGAAGGCCTTCGGTGGGCTCGATGTTCCTTTGCGAGAATTGGGGCTGTCAGTCAGAAATCCCACCCGCGAAGATTTAATTGAAGAGCTCTGGCGACTGAATCAATGCCTGGGGCGAACCCCGAAGAAATTGGATTGGGAAGAATATCCGGGATTGTCCAAATATTCTTCAACAACCTTCGAAAAGTACTTTGGGACCTGGAACCGGGCTCTAACGATCGCGGGATTGCCACTAAACCGTTCGCGCAACCCGCCGCGCAACCCGTGTGTAGCGATCTATAATTAAAACTTCTACTTAAGAAACCCCGCCCTTGATAGGGCGGGGGATTTTTTTGATAGTACCGCAAAGAGTTATTAGTAAGATTCGGAAGACTTGAATGCTTTATTATTGTCGTCCCGGCCTCTGCTCTGTCGGCCGACCCACCCAATCAGCGCTTGGCCGAGGTCATCCGGACTAAGGCCTGCGCCGTGATTTTGCAGGGCAAACTCAAGACGGCAACGCTGCAGGACGCCAAGAAAAAGTGCGTCTATGATACCGTGCAGTATCAGAGGGTCCTCATGAGCGATTTCATGATAAGCCGTAACCAACCTGGAGCCGTAGAGTTCGAACTTATCCAAGGTGGTGAGGACCATGTGAAGCTGTTGGCTTAAACCGGACAAATGTAACTTATCAAAAGTGCTTTTATCCAAGGCAGCAAGCTTGGCTAAGATCATGGCAGCTTCAGGATCACTGTCGGCAATCACGCCTTGTGCGTCGAGCGGAGACATGCCTTTTTTAATACGACTCATTCAGCTCATACCTCCTTTATCATGGTAAAGTACCGTCGATGCAGAAATTCGCAAGCGCAGCGACATGAATGGCGGTAGTATCGAAAAACTGGATGGGGTCGTGCTTATCAAGCAAGAGATTGACGGCGTCCTGCGTATTCTGATCGAAAGCAAGGCCGAGTTCCGTACAGCCCAAAATCACGCCGTCGATATGCTGATGGCTGCGCATCTGGACCAGGATGTCCGCCATTTGTCTGACCGAAGCGGCCTTAACTTGACCGCGGCAGAGTTCTTCGAAGATGATACGATCGATGACTTCGCAGTCTCTAAGACGCGGGACGATGATCTCGAGGCCGGATTTAGCATGAAGACGGTCAATCAGGAAAGGCCGAGTCGCGGTTATCTTGGTGCCAAGGAGCGCAACGCGATGTACTGGCTGCTGGCGCAGAGCCTGAGCCGTACAGTCGGCGATATGAATGAGGGGGACCTGAATGGACTTTTCCACCTCGTCGGCGATTTGGTGGATGGTATTAGAGCAAATTGCAATCGCGCCCGCGCCGCTATCTTCCAGACGCTTAGCGATCATCGCCATTTTTAGACCGACCAGCGACCAGCCGAGTTGACCTTGAGACATGTAGGCGGTGATTTCCGAGAAATCGACGCTCTCCATGACCATCGGCGCGCTGGCATGACCGCCAAGGCGCTCCCGGATGAGGTCGTTGATGCCCTTATAATAAGGCAGCGAGGATTCGGGGCTAAGCCCCATGATCAGACCAATTTTGTGCAAACTGGGGTGCTTGTTAGACTCAGACGACAAAGTAATTCCTCCTTCAGATTTGACTCTCACAGAACTATCTAGAAAGGGTCTTAAGCAACTACAGACAGAACCTCTGTGAGGCTTATGTTCTCATTGTAGCATACTTTATCATAAGTGTCAAGTTTGCCTTGGCTATTAAAATCCCCCGGTGACCGGGGGATTAAAAAGGGGCAACTAGATTGTAATGCAAGTAAGTGATAGGGAGAGTATAGCTATAGCTATACTCTCCAGTGCACTGGAGATGTTACTCGGCCGGTTCGCTCTCAGTCTCCGGGCAGCTCGATTTGGTATTAGTGGCGTCGTGCGCGAAAGCAGCGGGCTCTGATGCGGCGTCGTCAGGCTCCTTGGAGGAATTGGGCTGGTTGGAATTTGCCGGGGCGGCAATTCCCTTCAGGACATCGCCCAGCGGATCTACCATCGACTCGATGATGGTACGGATGGTCTCAGGCAGTTGCTCGCCGTTTAATGCTTCGTTTTTGAGATTGGCCTTGGCGAAAAGCTGGGGAATATTACTCATAACGCGGGTCAGCAAATCGCTGCCATCGCCGGCTTCGCCGGAAGATCCGCCAAAGTCGTAGAACTTAGCGTTCTCACCAATACGAGCCATGACGGTGGCAATACTGGTTGCCACCTGAATCTGGGTATCACGCTGGATCTCCAGTTTGGCAATCTCGAAATTGACACGGTCATTGGCAGCCTGAGCATCGGAGAGAGCTTTGGCAGCTTCGGCTTCAGCTTTACCCTTAGCTCCAATAGCAGCAGCTTCGGCCTCACCTTTAGCACGTATCGCAGTAGCCTCGGCTTCGCCGGTCAGACGGATTTTCTCGGCTTCGGCGGTAGCACTGAGGCGAACGGCATCGGCTTCGCCGGTAGCTTTGAGCTTGGCGGCTTCGGCAGCACCAGCAGCCCCAACTTTGGCAGCGTTAGCTTCGCCAGTCGCTTGGGTCTCCTTGACAGCAGCCGCGGCGGCGGCTTCAATCTTACACCGTTCGGCCTCGGCTTCGGCTCCGATGACACTTTCCTTCTTGGCAGTCTCAGCTTGAGTGACTTTCACGGTCTGTTCAGCTGCGGCTGCCAGCTTGGCCTGCTCTTGGCGCATAACCTCCACCGCACCCTCTTTCTCGGTAAGCTCGCGCTTGCGTTCGGTGGTGCGCATTTCGCCGGCGATACTGGCATCGGCTTGCGCCTGATCGATTTCCGCCTTGAAAGCAGCCTTCTTTAGACTCGTATCACGCTCCCGTTCGGCCACCGCCACATCAGAGTCCAGCTCGGACTGACGGGCGGCCTGCTCGGCCAAAGCCTGCTTCTGGCGGATATTCTGATCCGCTTCGGCGGCGATGGTAGCAGCAGACTGACGAGTCTTTTCGCGGTCTTCTGCTGCCAGGTCGCGATAGTAAGTGCTATCCCTCGCATCGCGCACTTCTTGAATATAGATCTGGACTTTATAACCCAGCTCGGTCATCTGGCTGGCAATATTCTTCTGAACGGCTTCGTCCAGCGTCTCTTTGCCGACCATAACTTGCTGAGGCGTCATCGTAGAGATGACGGCGCGCATGCCGCCAGCGACCGAGCTCATGACGATATCCTCGGTCTCGGGATCATCTTTGTCCAAGAATTGGCGAATGCAGGGTTGCAGGGTCTCGACGCTGTCGGCGTTCGGGGCATAGGAAATACTCCAATCGATGACAATTTCGACACCGGTCCTAGTCTTCATGGTGTCATTGTCCTTCTTGGCCTTTTTGACACAGATGTCAAATCGTCGGGCTTGCTGAATGAAGGGGATCACGACGGCCGCACCAGCGACCTTGATCTTGGGCTCATAAGTGGTTTGAGTCTCAACTTCTTCCCGTCCATTACGGAGGACAGTGATTTTTTTGTCGACTTTCTTAGTGGCGCCGACGCCGGTAACCACCAAGACTTCGTTGCCGCTAGCAACCTTGATCATAGAAAGTAAGCCCAAGATGACCAAGATGACACCGATGACAACATGGATATAGGGGAGCACTACACTCAAGATTTGCTCTGCCATAGGGAAATTCCTCCTTAAAATTACACCTCACAGCACTAATTGTAAATCTAGTCTTGTTAAGGTGCATAAATTTTGGGCTCTCGCCCATTGTCAATGATTGTACCATAGATTGCCGATATAATCAAATATTAGCCCTGTCTCTGTAGTTTACTGAGCTTTTAATCCCAGGCTAGAGGTTTCGTAGTTCAAAAAAACTGGCCGCGAAAGCTCGCGGCCAGGGTTTGGGGAGGATAAAGGTTACTTGAGATAACGATCAGCCAGACGGTGAGATTCACCTTCGGTGACGGCGTCTATCAGCAGTGCAGTTTGAATCGGGCTGGGGATGAAAGTGGTCTCGGAGAAATTAGCCGTATGAGCGGTAACCAGCAGATTGTGCGGGTACTCATAGTACTGATAAGCTAAGTCTTGACTGGGCAAGGTGACGGTATGGCGCGTGCCGCCTGCGGGAAAATCGGGACTTAAGGCTCCAAGGATAGTTTGCTGCATCCGCGAAAGACCGTCCTTAGTCTCGGGAAACTCGGCGCCGATGATATCGACTTGGCCGGGTGTCTGCGTGTCACGCAGGCTGGTAGTCTCATAGATCGTCGGTTGCTCGAAGTGAACCATGCTGACATAAGTACTGGTGTATTCCCCCTTTATGACATGATAGGCGATGGAGCCGTATTCATGAAAAAAGGTCAAGACGGCCTTTTCTTTATACTGATCACCACCAAGACGATGCTTAGAATAGATCAGTACCCAGCTCTCACCGCGGTCTTTGGCAAACTCAGCGAGCTCGCCAGTCAGTTCCGGGACCGAGATGATAAATTCGCAACCGGGTGCCTGAATACGGGACAAAATTGTGCCTGGGACAGCAGTCTCGGCATAGACGCCGAAAGTGCCCATGGGCTTGATCGACTCATCGGCCAGATCAAGCTCGGGGTAATTGGCGATGTCGTAGGATCGTTCCCTGGTCATCAGTCGCAGAGATTCTTCGGTCGCGGGTAAAACCTCGGCCCGCCCCTGGCGGACAAGTCGCCAATAGGAACCATTGGTGACGCGGGGCAGACCCGTGTCGAGCTTAGTAGCGGCGACGCTGATCGCACTGGCGATCGGGACCGGTAGGCCTGAGCGAACCGTTAAAGTGCGGACTGTGCTGTTTGCAGTTTCAGAGCTAGGCGCAGCCGAACTACTATGCGGGATGACCTTCGGAATGTCGACGGCGGCCGGGATGGGCTTGTTCGTGTTGCCTTGACAGCTCGTAGGGATACTGATAAGTGCCGCGACCAGAACGGCCAAGGCAATAATCATGCAGATGACTCGGGCGATGGGATGACTCTCCATAATTAACCTCCTCAAATTAACAATGTGCTAGGATCTGTGCTCAGGGGTGCAAAAATAGGTAATTCACCTCCTTTAGATAGGCCTATCTTTTCATTGTAGCATACTTTATAGATAAAGTCAATAGTGGTTATGGCGATTTTTTCTTGCTCTGATTCTTGATTTCGGCGATTTGGTCGCGAAGCATGGCGGCTTGCTCGAAATCAAGGTTAGCCGCGGCGAGTTGCATTTGAGATTGAAGCTCTTTGAGAAGGCTAGGCAACTCTTCGGCGGGGACACGTTTCAGATCGAGTTTCGTGACTTCTTCCTTCTCGGGGATGATGGCGCGCAGGCCAACGCCGATTTCTTTAGAAACTGAGCGCGGGACGATGCCGTGTTCTTCGTTGTAGGCTTGCTGGATTTCGCGGCGACGGTTGGTCTCAGAGATGGCTTTGTCCATGCTTTCGGTGATAGTGTCGGCGTACATGATGACGTGGCCTTCGACATGACGGGCAGCCCGCCCGATCGTCTGAATGAGCGCAGGGACGGAGCGCAAGAAACCTTCTTTGTCGGCGTCGAGAATAGCCACAAGCGACACTTCTGGCAAATCTAGACCTTCACGCAGCAGGTTGATCCCGACTAACACATCATAGACCCCGGCGCGTAAGTCACGCAAAATGTCGCCACGCTCAAGAGTGTCGATATCGGAATGGATGTAGGCGGTCTTAATATTGCGTTCCTTGAGGTGGTCGGTGAGATCCTCGGCCATGCGTTTGGTTAGCGTGGTAATAATAGTACGCTGGTTTTTGGCAATACGCTGGTCGATTTCTTCCATTAGATCGTCGATTTGGCCTTCGGAAGGACGAACCTCGATCACCGGATCGAGCAGGCCAGTAGGGCGGATCACTTGCTCGGCTGGCTCAGGAGAATGTTCAAGCTCATAGGCACCAGGCGTAGCCGAGACGTAAATCGCATGCTTAATATGTTGCTGGAATTCAGTAAAAATCAAAGGACGGTTGTCCAAGGCGCTAGGTAAACGGAAACCATATTCGACTAAGGTCATCTTGCGAGCGTGGTCACCGTTGTACATGCCGCGCACCTGTGGGAGGGTCATGTGGCTCTCGTCGACTAGCATGAGAAAATCTTCGGGGAAGAAATCAAGCAAAGTAGCGGGGGGTTGACCGGGACGACGACCGTCGAGATGGCGCGAATAGTTTTCAATGCCTTTGACGAAGCCAGTCTCGCGGAGCATTTCAAGATCGTATTTAGTACGCTGAGAGAGGCGTTGCGCTTCGAGGAATTTATCGTGCTTCTCGAAGTATTTCAGACGCTCCTTAAATTCGTGTTCGATGCCGACAAGGGCGCGTTCGAGCTGGTCCTTCGGGGTGGCGTAGTGGGTATTCGGAAAGATATGGATACGTTCGGGCTTTTCGCGAGTTTCGCCGGTCAGAGGGTCGATAATGCGGACGGTCTCAAGCGAATCAAAACCAAATTCAAAACGGTAGCCCCATTCCCCGCTAGCTGGAAAGAGATCAATCGTATCGCCCATGACGCGGAAATTGCCGCGCTCGAAGGCAAGATCATTGCGATGGTACTGCATGGCGACGAGATAAATGAGAAAATTCTGCTGGCTGAGAGAATTATTGGCCTGAGTCAAGGAATCGACGAGTAGTTTAGGCGAAAAGATGCCATTACTGTCTTGATGCTCAACATCACCCCACCAATTGTCAGAGCCGGCAATGCGCCAGGTGCCGTCGATTTTGATGAGCGGAAGAGACATCTCGGTGTAATGATCCGGCGAACCAATGCCATAAATACAGGAGACCGAAGCGACCACGATAGTATCGGGTCGAGTCAAAAGCGCGACGGTTGCGGCGTGGCGGAGACGATCGATTTCTTCGTTGATGGCGGAATCTTTCTCGATATAGGTATCGGTCTGCGCGATGTAGGCCTCCGGTTGATAATAATCGAAGTAAGAGACGAAATAATGCACTTCGTTCTTGGGGAAAAACTCGCGAAACTCGGAGTAAAGCTGGGCTGCCAAGGTCTTATTGTGAGCGAGAATGAGGGTCGGGCGCTGATAATTCTGGATAACATTGGCCATGGTAAAAGTTTTACCAGAGCCAGTGACACCCAGCAAAGTCTGCTCACGGACGTTTGCTTCTAGCCCGGCCGTAAGCTGCGCAATCGCCTGCGGCTGATCGCCGGTAGGCTGATATTTAGAGACGAGTTCAAATTTGGGCATGTTTATATTATACCATAGAAATTTTGGTTATGAAAAGCGCCCCTGACGGGGCGCGGGTGGGGCTAGGGGTGTTTTAGGAAAGGTACCAACACTGTCGACGATTATGACGGTAACGCTGGCGGTCGAGTATCAAAAGGCCGAAGCATAATCCAACGATAAAAGCCAGAGCAAGTACGAGAAGAGCTGCCACCAAACGATAGCTGCGTGGGGGAATTTCCTCAAGGGAGGGATAGCTGGCAACTGGGATGAGCTTACCAGCGGTACCAGTGTTCGGCACAGGGACAACAGCGTCGAGCGGCGTGGTTTCAATGCGGAAGAAGACCGCTCGAGCGGCGTCGCGGCCCGGCGAGAGATCGTCCAGATTAGCATGAACGATCAACTGCTCATCTATCACAACTTTGCTAATGTAGAGCTCGTCCAGATAGTCGCCGTCGTAATCACAAATGGCGCCAGTGGTGGGTACGACCTTGATTTGCAGATCTTCGGCCGACCAAAGCTGCAAAGTGCGGGATTGGCGTTCGCCGGTAAGACCGCGAGAAGACATGTTAGCAGTGGCTTCGTGCCAGCGATGGCCGTTCATGCTGCTAGGAAGCAAAAACTCGATGTTTAAGTGTTCGGCGCTAGCCGCACCACTATTATGACAGTAAGCCATGACATCGTAGCTGGCGTTCGGCTCGAGGACTAACTCGTTCCAGGCATAATCTTCGATATGATCATAGGTTTTCAAATCGTCGAGGGTCTCGCCTTCTTTGAGCGAATCCGTACATTTACGAATTCGAAACCAGATGGTCTCGTCGCTCACGAAGGGATTGTTGACCTCGGTGTTTAAGGAAACTTTTGCTGTGGGAACTGGTGACTCTAGGGATGCAGCGGCCGCGATTTCGGCAGCGGCAAGCGTGTCGAGTTCAGACCCGGACGCTTCAGGTCCTTCGGGGGCATCAGCTTCGGACGCGGCGCTTGATGCATCAGAAGGCGCCTCATCGGCAGTCGATGATGACGAATCGTTTGCAAAACCAATCACCGGACAAAACATCAGTCCAACCAGTAAAATAGCCAAAAATTTTCTTTTCAACTTTATACACACTCCTTTTTAATGTTCTTTTACTCTGAAAAATAAAAAGCCCCTCATTCTATTGTAGCACAGATTATAAAAAATGTCAATAGAGAAATGCTTATGTCAAGAAAAAAGCGCCCAAGTTGGGCGCTCCAGAGGGTGGGATCGATAAGATCAGCTTTTGCGGATGAACCAAATTGTCAGATAGACTAATGATCCGAACAGAACTACAGCTGCCGTGACAAGGAGGAAGAGCTTGGGGCCGGATAAGGGCTGGTTCTGGTGCGAGAAAGCAGAGTCACCGCCATGAGATGCTGGCTGGGAAATCTTGTCGGCCGTGCCGGGCGAGCAAGTCTGAAAATCATAGAAAATGATTTCGGACTGATCGTAGCCAGCTGGAAAATCGCCGAGTACTGCAACAACTAGATGAGTATTTTCGATCTTGTTGACGATAGCGTCGCGAGCTTTTTGACCGAGGTAGGCTCCAACCTTGTCGTAGCGGTCAATAGTTTTACCGGTAACGACCAGCTCGAGATCCTTGGCCGCGGAAACGGTGATGCTAGCCTCTGTGAACTTCGGGTTCGCATTGCTCGAGATAATCGTTCCCTTCAGATCGACACTCTCGCCAGCGGCTAAATGCGTGGGGAAAACGACCTGCAGAGTAGTGTCTTTGGCAATACTGGCATCACCGAGTGCGGGACTTGCGCAATTGTCCACGCAAAACATGAGCGTATAATTCTCATTTGGTTCCAGCACGAAGTCACTGCTTTGGTAATCCTTCAAAGCGACACCGTTGTCGGTACGCTTGGCGATGCGGAGAAACTCCCGTTCGTCGCCGACATTGGGATTATCCGTGTTGGTGTTGAAAACAGGCTTTTGGACGGTAGCAGCGGCCCCTGTGATAAGTGAGCCAATAAGCAGAAACATCACAGCAACAAGGAACGCGCCAAACTTCTGGACAGAACGGTGATTCATGACTGGTAAACCTCCTCTATAACCCTCTCAATGTACTATCCGGTCGCCGAATGTGGCCGGTCTTTTTATTGTATCATAAAAGTTGCTAAACGTCTTAGAGTTTTAGTAGCGACAAGAAGTCTGATTCGCCAAGCAGGGGGATGCCGAGTTGAGCGGCTTTGGTTGTTTTGCTTTTGCCAGGCTTAGCGCCGGCGATGAGGGCTGTGGTAGTTTTCGTGACACCGCTCGTGACGGTGGCGCCAAGAGCGCGCAAGGCGTCTTCGGCGGCTTCACGATCCATTTTTTCCAAGGTGCCGGTGACCACGTAACTCTTCCCCACGAGTGGCAACTGACTACGATCAGTGAACTTAGGATGGACGCCGAGGGTCTGCAGGTCACTGAGCATTTTGAGGTTATCCTCGTCGGCAAAGTAAGCGAGAATGGATTCGGCGACGATGCCACCAATATCGGGTAAGCGTAAGAGATCATCTTCGGTCGCTTGCGCCAGAGCTTCGATGCTGCCAAAGCCGTTGGCAAGTGTTATAGCGGTCTGAGCGCCGACATGGCGGATGCCAAGAGCGGTAATGAACTTGTGCAGAGGAGGAGTTTTTGAGGCGGCGATTGCTTCAACGAGTTTGTGAGCGGAGAGATCAGCGAAACGCTCGAGACTAGCAACCTTGTCGGCTTTCAAGCGATAAAGATCAGGTATACTCTTCACGAGACGCGAATCGACCAGCGCTTCGACATTTTTCGTACCGAGGCCATCGATGTTGAGAGCGGGTTTCGAGGCGTAGTATTCGAGCGAGCGTTTGAGAATCAGGTCGGAATTTTCGCCTTTGACGCGATAGACCACCTCGCCAGCGGGACGTTCGAATTCGAGCTCCGGATATTGGTCCTTCAGAGCGGCGAGGTAGTTGAAAGGTTGCGTTCCCTCGGGGCGCAGTTTTTGGAGGACTTCTTTGACCTGGGGGATGATATCGCCAGCCTTGTAAATAATAACGGTGTCGCCGATGCGGACGTCGAGGCGGGCGATTTCGTCGGCGTTGTGGAGGCTGGCATGGCGAACCGTACTGCCGGCCACCACCACCGGATCAAGGATAGCAACAGGTGTAGCGGCGCCGGTGCGACCGATGCTGATCACGATGTCACGCACGATAGTCGTGGACTCCTCGGCTGGGAATTTGAAAGCAACGGCGCCGCGGGGGGTTTTACCAACGATGCCTAATTTGTTATAGAGTTTGCGGTCGTTGATTTTGATGACCATGCCGTCGGTATTAAAAGGTAAAGTCTGGCGATAATCACGAAGGCGTTGGATTTCGGCTAAAACGCCTTCGATGTTCGAAAAAACGCGATCTTCCCCGCTCGTGCGAAAACCTAGTGCGCGGATTTTTTCATAGGCGAGAGAATGCTTAGGTAAGTCGGGCGTCACTAAATCATAAGCCATGAATTTGAGCTTGCGACTAGCGGCAACTTTCGGATCGAGCTGCCGGATACTGCCAGCGGCAAGATTGCGGGGGTTGGCAAAAGGTTTTTCGCCGGCTCGTTCTTGCTTCTGATTAAGCTCGTCAAAATCCTTTTTAAAAATCACAATTTCGCCACGGACTTCCACATGGCCTTGCTCGGGAATTTTGAGAGGTACATTTTCGATAGTGCGCACGTTCATAGTCACGTCTTCGCCGACCAAACCATCGCCGCGGGTCACGGCTCGGTCTAAAAGTCCGTTCTCATAGTGCAAAGCGCAAGCGAGGCCATCCATCTTAATATCGGTAAAATATTCTTGAATTCTGCCGATGATTTTTTCGTTGGAGGCAACCCAATCACGAATTTCCGACTCAGAGAAAACATCGGCGAGAGAGATCATCCTTTTGGCGTGAGTGACTTTTTCAAATTTATCGAGCGGTTTCCCGGCGACCCGTTGAGTCGGCGAATCGGGAGTAATCAAGTCGGGAAATTGTTGTTCAAGTTGAGAAAGCTCATGTTTCAAAGAATCTGCCGCGGCCTCAGACATGATAGACTGATCGAGCACGTGGTAGTGATAGCGATAATCGTTAATTAGATCTCGCAATTTAAGGATGCGTTTTTCTGCTTCGGTTTTAGTCATGCTAATTTCTCCTGATCATCTAATAACCAACGATAATAGCGATAAATGTAGACGGTGGCATAAACGAAAACGAAGCAGGTCACCAATAGGAGGCAGAACGGCACGATTGGCCAGCTTGATAGCCAGGCGAAGGCGCTCTTCAGCCAAAGATCGATAAGAATGATCGGAAGCATGACGACGAAATAAATAGAACTGACAACGAAAATTAAATAAATAAGGCGAATGATGAATTTAATGCGGCGCCCGGCTAAGAGATCGGAGGCGGAGCTAAGCGCTACTAGCGGGTAAATGCCTGGCGCAGTCACGGCAGTAAGAGCGATGAGGGAGCTCGACAAAAGATAAACCGAGAGTAGTATCATTAAGGCTGCGAAGATAAAATAGACCAAGGCATAGAATGGCGTAGATAGAAACCCGGTAGAAACAGCCGAGGAATAAGTGATGACAACCAGCATGAGAGGAATGGCCTGGATGAAAATTACGAGGAAAATCAGTAAAGTCGGGATGAGCGGAGAGAGAGCGTTGTAGAGCGCATCTCGCAGGCGAGGATGTTGACCTGACAAAATATAACGAATGATATAAATTGTAACGAGCCAGAGAGTGAGAAATAGTAGGACAAGAAAGGCACTCTGGGCTTCGTTCATTTGAGTGCTAAAACCACCGGTGGCAACAGTAGAAATCAGCAGCAGGCCGGCTTTAGCGAAATTGCCGATTTGTTTCGCGGCAGAGTCGCTGCCCGCATCGTTAATAGTTTGCTGAAGGTTCTGATAGACATTCTCGTCCAGCAAACCAACTAGAACAATATAGAGCACGACCATCAAAACTACTAACGGCAAAAAGACTCGCCAATTTTTAAAAATTAGTTCAAAAGTGAGAACGGCGTGATGAAGTAGACCGGGCGTATTAGTGGCGCGCTGATAATCTTCACGATAAGAGCGGCGGAAACTTTTATGTAATTTAACATGCTTGGTTTTGTGATCTTGGAGTTTGGCTTGAGATTTTTTAATCGTGCGGGAAATTTTGCGCAACCAGCGGGAGGACTTTTTTTTAGAAGGTTCCTTTGCCATGTTCGAGCCTTTCAATACGCTTTTCAATTGGAGGGTGAGTACTAAACAAATTATTGATTGCGCCTTTACGTAAAGGATTGTTGATAAACAAAGCTTCGGTAGCGGAGTTTTGATGCTTCATCGGGCGGGCGTGCGTATCGAGTTTTTTAAGAGCAGAAATCATGCCTTCTGGATAGCGCGTGATTTGTGCCGCGGAAGCGTCAGCAAGATATTCACGCTCCCGAGAAACCGCAAGCTGAGCCAAAGAAGCCGCTAGAGGAGCAAAAATCGAAACAAAGAGCACGACGATCAGGCCAACTGGACTGTTGTCATCATTGTCGTGATTATTAGTGTAAAGCATCATGCGTACGCCAAGATCAGAAATGTAGCCCACGATGCAAACTAGCCCGAAGGTAATCATGGAAACGCGAATGTCATAATTTTTGATGTGTGACATCTCATGCGCAATCACAGCATTTAGTTCTTTATTGTCCATAATGTCGAGCAGACCCGTAGTCGCAGCGACCACGGCGTGCTCCGGATCGCGTCCGGTAGCAAAAGCGTTGGGAGCGGGATCGTCAATAATATAAACTTTGGGCATCGGGAGTCCGGTCGCGATGGAGAGATTTTCAACAGTATTGTAGAGGCGTGGATTATCCTTTTTTTGAATTTGTCGCGCGCCAGTCATAGCAACAGCTAGAGATGCGGAGGCGTAATATTGAATAATTGCATAGGTCGTAGCGACCAGGAGTACCCAGAGAGCGATGGTCCAGTCGTGGACAAAAAAAGCAATTGCCCAACCGATGGCCGTAATGACCAAAATGAAAAAGGCCATAATGAGAACGGTATTACGTTTGTTGGCAGCAATTTGCTTATACATATCTTTGGTGAGACCTGCCGAAACTTGACTCAGCAGATTCTCAATAACTCACTATTCAAACTTAACTTCTGGAGCTTGTTCAATTTTAGCTTTTTCGGCTTCGGCGACCTCGAAGTAGTCGCGCTTCTGGAAGTGTCCAATTAGATTATTCACGATGTTGGATGGGAACATTTTGATCTTAGTGTTGAGTTCCTTCGCGCCAGCGTTATAAAAGCGGCGAGCGGCCTGGATTTTGTCTTCGACGTCTTGTAATTGAAGCTGGAGCTGTTGGAAGTTGGTATTAGCTTTGAGCTCAGGATAGGCTTCCGCGATTGCGAAAATCTTGGAAAGAGCACCTTCTAGCGAGCGTTCGGCTTCGGCAGTATTCTTGACGCCTTGAGCACCCATAACGGCAGAACGAGCTTTAGTAACGTCTTCAAAAGCGGCTTTTTCATGCTTGGCATAGCCTTTGACAGTTTCGACGACGTTTGGAATGAGGTCGGCTCGATATTTGAGCTGGACGGTAATGTCCGACCAAGCCTCATTAACGCGTTCGTTAAGACGGACGAGGCTGTTATATGTGCCCCAGAGTACTGCTACCAAGAGAAGAACGATGGCGACAATAACTAGGATGACGATTAAAGTAGTATTCATCTAGAAATCTCCTTGAATTTATATCTCTATTATATATGAAGTTAGTATTTTGTCTATGGCTTAGACGCCTGCGAGTGCCTCGACAATAGTCTTCAGCGCGCCAATTCCGGCCAAGAGACAGAAGATAACGATGTAGATAATAAGCCAGCAAAATTGAGAACGAGCAAAGTTGCGCAGATTATGATTGCGCGCGAGAAAAGCAAAACTAATACAGATAATCCAACCAACTACTGGTATCATGAAGAGAAATTCGTAACCGAAATAGCCCCACATACCGATTGGCTCGTATTCTTCGGGGATGAGAATTTCACGAGGAATGCTAGCGGTGGTAGCGGCACGAGATTTGGTCTTGGTCGTTCGTTTCGCAGTTGTTTTTGTTGCCATAATTGACTCCTTTTATCGGAAGTTTAATTAACTTATTGTAAGTATAAGCGTTTTATAAGCAAAATGCAAGACACGCCAGAGAGTAGGTTTTATTCTAACCTGAAAAATCTGTGTTATAATGAGGCTATCAAAAAGAGAGGTAAGTTATGGCAGAAGATGCACAGAAGAGCGAGGTAAAAGATCTCGCTGCTAAAAAGGGCCGGGCACGTAAGAAAAAGGACGAAAAACCAGAAGAGGTCGTCGCAGAAGAGACGCAAGCTGAAGCAAAGACTGGTTTTACGGAAGAATTGCAAGATGAGATCCGTGAACAAGTGATAAATTGTAAAAATGAGTTGCAAATTACTCTAAAAAGCGAAATTGAGCGCGAGTTTAGGACTGGCGCGATTGCCGAGATTCGACGAGCTAATCGGCGTCGACGAATCAGCAATTTGATGCATGATATCGTGATCGTAATTTTGGTGGGGCTAGTGGTATATTTTGGTTACTGTCTCTATGATGTGCGCTATTTCGATTTCATGAAAAGCCCTTGCGAACGAGATCAAACTTGTCAAACTACCAACGATCCAAATAATCCCGTGAAAGAGGTTTTGAAAGATACCGATTGGTATATTGAAAATTATGGTTATTTGTTTGATAATTTGCAGATTAAGCTCGATGCGGACAATGTAGATGCTTATTATTTGTATAGTGGTGACTATAAGCTTGCAGATATTAAGTCGAATTATTTATTGGCGATGGCCTATAACAAAGTCCAGCCGAATTTTGATGCAAACAATTCACTCGTGACGGTGGGCGGCGAGGATTTGCGGACGGCGTTTAAGGAAATGTTCGGTTCATTGGACTATTACGTCCAGGGCAAGTTCACATATAACTGCCAGAATTTTACATTCTCACAAGAGAATGATAACTATACTGCGACCTATGATGCCACATGCTTGCAGCATAATCAACGCGAGATTGTAGAGACGATTGACGAAATGTACGAAGAAGGCAATGTGCTATATGTGCTGACGACAGCGACGATCTTCGATAAACTCGAACGAAACTTTTATGCTTTTGATGATTTGTTCCGGCCGATAGTCATTAATGCTGATAAAGATAATCTGCAGAAATATAGTGCGAGATTGAATCATTACCAGTATCAATTCAAGAAAATAGACGGGCGATATTGCTTTAGCGGGATCACGAAACTACAGTAATTTTCCATAGATCAGCCTAGCAAGAGGCAACGGAGGAAGAAACCGTATAGACGAGGATCGGAGCGCGAAGGGATGATACCATCAGGATCGAAGTACAGGTATCGAGCATTTTCTTTGTCGTAAACTACAGACGACCAATAATGTGCGTTTGCGCCTACATTTCGAATTCGTTGGTAATAAGACCAAGAAGAGACATGTCCGGCGCGGAGGAAACCTCAGCGAAGCGTTCACATGAACGTTTCAAAAACTGTCCTACCCCTGTTAGCTAGTGCTCAGAAACTATCACATGAACGTTTTGCGCGCGCCGGGATAGTGGGCACTAAAAAGGCTGGATCAGAATATTACAATGTAGGCGCAGGAGGAGATTATTCGTCTAAGATAGCTGGGATGACACCAACAAATTCCTATTTTTTATTTATACAGCCCGAAAGTACTAATATGCGTGATGCGCATAATTGGCGTGCCTATGGTTTCCCCCTCCGTTGCCTTATGCTACTAGGATAGGAAGAATGATGGACAAGACACATAATTCCTCCGCGCCGGCGACATAGATCCTAACATTACCGCACAACATGCACGTTATAGCGGACGCTATGCGTTCTTCTGGGCACAAATAGTTAGTTCTTATACTAGTGCTCGACATTTTATGATTAATCAGTCGATTGTTGGCCCATCCAGTACTAACCCTCGCTTATACGGCTTCTCCCTCCGTTGCCTCTTGCTAGGCTGATCTATGGAAAAG
>CAZFGY010000015.1:0-17077 GCA_964518465.1 uncultured Candidatus Saccharibacteria bacterium
TTTTTTCTTGCCTTTGCCGGTAGCGATAATGAGTTTAATATGGCGACCACTGGTGAGTAGCTTGGTAGGAACTAATTGCAGACCATCTTGTTTGGCGCGAGCGAGATCGAGAAGTTGACGTTTGGTAACGAGTAGTTTGATATTGCGTGTAGTTTCGGCGCCGAGAGTAAGATTATTAAGCCAAAGTTCGTCATGGTGAATGGTGACAAAAGTACCTTTGAGCTGAGCGTGGTGATCACGGATAAGTCGGACTTCTGGCCCTGTTAAGACCATGCCACAAGTCAATTCGTCACCAAGAAAGTAATCAAAATGGGCTTTGCGGTTGACGACGACAGAATTCGAGGCTTTGGACTTTTTCATAGCTAAATTATAACACAAAATGGTATAATATAGGCAGTATGCGTATTGCGATTACCTCAGATTTATATTATCCTATGACGAACGGTGTGGCGGTTTTTGCGCATAATTTGGCGAAAGGTTTGGCGAAAAAAGGTCATGAAGTGATGGTGATTTGCCCGAGCTTTACTGGTAAGCGACACCGAACGAAACAGGATGGGGTGACGACGGTGTATTTGCGGTCGATTCGATTCCCTTTTTATCCAGATCAAATTAATAAAGTTTCGGAAGGTAAAGAAATTCTCGGCGTGCCTTTGCCGAGGCTGGCTTATCGTTATGGGCTTTGGATTACGGTGGATCCATATCCGGAATTAAAGAAAGCATTGAATCGGTTTCAGCCAGACGTAATTCATAATCAGACTGCAGAAATGATCGCGATTGCGGCGCGGCGGTATGCTAAAAAATATAATATTCCGATGGTAAGTACGGGCCATGCTTATCCTGATAATTTGACGAGTCAGATTAAGTTTTTAAAACCGATTAAGAAGCCACTGGATGCGGCACTACGTACTTATATGGCGAGTTTTTTGAAACATTCGGAGTATGCGACGATGCCGACGGAAATGGCGATCGAAGATTTAGTGCCGAAGAACCGGCGACGTTTTAATGTCACGGTGGAGCCACTGTCGAATGGAGTGGATTTGGCGAAATTTAATCCTGGGGTGGCGAATGAAAAGGTGTTAAAAAAATACCGTCTAGAGCCGGGAAAATTGCGAGTGCTGTATGTCGGGCGGGTAGATCCGGAGAAAAGTATTGGTAATGTGGTGACGGCTTTTGCGGGGGTGGCGGAAATGGTGCCGGAAGCAGAGTTAGTAATAGTCGGGGATGGGACGGATCGGCGTCATTTGCGTGACCTCGTGAGGGCCTTAGGGATTGAAGATAAGGTGCGTTTTCCGGGTAAGATTATGATGCCGGATATCGTGGAAATATATCATGGAGCGACGCTTTTTGTGACGGCAAGTGAGACGGAAACGCAAGGAATTGTTTTGATCGAAGCGGCGGCGACGGGACTGCCTCTAGTAGCTGTGGATGCGGGTGCGGTGCGGGAGCTTTGTCAGCATAAACGTAATGGTATTTTGTGCCAGCCGGGTGATTTGACGAGTCTAACGAAGGCGATGGTAGAGATTTTGCAGGATCAGAAGTTGCGCGAAAAATACGGTAAGAAGAGTCTTGAAGTGGCTAGGGGGCATGATTTGAACCGGACACTGAAGCGTTTCGAAGAAATTTACGAACAGGCTATTGAGCTAAAGGGTAAAAAGACTAAGCGAAAAGGCCTTTGGCGTTAATTCTGGGGTTTGTCTAAGAAATCAATGATAGCTTGAGCGGTCTCGAGCGGTTTTTCGTAAATATGCAGATGGCCGCAGTGTGGGATGAAGACGAGATCGGCATGAAGCTGCTTGGCAAGTTGGATGGTTTTACGAGGGCTAATGAGACGATCGCGGTTTCCGGCTAAAAGGAGGATGTTTTGGGTGAGAGCGAAGTCGGAGATTGAATTGTGCGCAGAGAAATGTGCAGCGGCGGCCACGTCGGAACGTTCAGGAGGACGATCGTTACTGCAGGCGTTGGTAGCGTGAAGGGTTTCTCGAAAAAGCTGACGATTGTGCGGTACGAAAAGAAAACGCGTAGTAGTGTAGTCAACGGCGCGACGCGGAGCGAGGGCGGAAAGTGGCGAAATGACGGCAATTGGTTTATTGGGTTTGGTAGAAATGGGGGACATTAAAATCAGCTGCCTGCTAATGAGATCGGGGTAGAATTTTGCTGTGGCGGCGGCTACAATCGAACCCATGGAATGACCGATTAGAACAGGACGATGAAGATCGTGCTTGCGAATGTAGTCGGCAATGTATTTGGCATAGGATTTTGGAGTGTAGGTTTCAAGTGGACTGGCACCGCCGAAAGGTGGGATAGGCGGGACGTGGACGTCGAAACCAGCTTTTGCCAGATATTGACGAATGGATTCTAGACCTAAGGGTGAGCCTCGAAAGCCATGAATAAGAATCAGGGTAGGCTTTTTTTGTGGTTCAAAAACAAGTGGTTCAGCCTTAGGATGAGGGTCGGATGGTTTAGGCGGCATTCTCGAGCGCTCGCTTGATAGCGATGCGATCGAATCCGACGATACGCTCGCCGTTTACTTCTGTGACTGGTACTTTATCGATGCCTTTGACTGTAGTAGCATCAATTTCTTCGTATTCAATTCCCTGTTGGTCAAGCCAATCCATAAGGGCGTGACAATAGGGGCAGGTTTTGGTGGTGTATACTTTAATCATGAGATTATTATACTACATTTACTACTTGGAAAGCTGTTTTTTGGCAGCGTCGAGCTGTGGATCCCGGCCATGGTTGGTGTCGTCGTAGGTCAGACCGACTTCAATATCAGGGGTGATGCCTTCGCCGTTGATGCTGGTGCCTTTCGGGGTGTACCAGCGGGCAGTGGTAACTTTGAGAAGAGTGTTGCTAGAAAGATTGAGTAAGGTTTGGACGACGCCCTTGCCGAACGTGCCTTCACCGATTAAAGTCGCCTTATTGTAATCTTTGAGGGCGCCGGCGACAATTTCTGAGGCTGAAGCCGTGCTACCATTGACTAATACGACAGTGGGTGTATCGGCAAGGACGGCTTGACCGCGGTTAGCATAGGTAGTTTCGGAGCTGTTGGTACGACTCTTTTGGATGAGGACAGGGTCGCTGTCGATCCACAGGGAGAGGAGATCCTTAGCAGCTGAGACATAACCGCCGCCATTGCCGCGCAAATCGAGAATGACTTTTTCGATGTTTTTGTGGGAGAAATCGTTTTTGACGAGTTGCTGGACGAGTTTGCCGGTGTCTTTGTCGAATCGAGTGACGGTTATAATGGCGGTATTGCCATCATAAGTAGCATAGGCGGAGACGTTATTGATGGTTTCGCGAATGAGATCGAAGCTTTTTTCTTGTCCGTCGCGAACGACGGTGAGTTTGACTTTGGTGCCGGCCGCTCCTTTGAGCTTGGAAGCGATGTAGTCGGTGGTTTTGTCGTAAACTTCTTCGTCATCAATTTTATAAATGATGTCGCCTGCTTTGACACCGGCTTTTCCGGCTGGATTATTCGGTAGGGTGCGCAGAATACGTACATAGCCTTCTCTAAGGCCCATTTCGATACCGATTCCGGTACCAATATCACCGCTGAGAGCCGCTTCGTATTCTTTGGCTTCGTCGGCGGGCATGTAGCTGGTGTAAATGTCGCCAACTGCTGCAACGAGACCTTTTTTAGCGCCTTCGATGAGTTGAGCCTTGTCTAATTCCCCGTCGTAATGAGAGGCGAGTGCTGAATAGACTTCGTCGAGAGCAGACCAGTCATTGCTTTCTTTGCTGTGAATCCCAAGGTAAGGTAAAATATTGGGCGCGATGTTATGCCAGTTCAGCCCGATTAGTAATCCGACAATTAAAGTGACGACGCCACCGATGATGGCACTACCTGCGCTAACTTTGCGCACTTCCCAACTTTTTTTCATAATCCTAATTATAGCATAAGTTGTGGTAAATATTACCAGAGTCTTTGGTCAAAATGGATGTATCGGTAAGCGCGAGCGTTGACGTTGTAACGGGCGCCAAAATCGCCTGGTAAACCGCTCTTAGAGCTGCTGGAGTTGTTATACTCAGTAAGATTGATGGTGCCGTTGGCGTTAACACTTTCGACCCACATAACGTGTCCGTAGATGCCGGAAGTATTGTAAGCGACCGTGTGTGGTGCTGGGGTGTCATTGACAACGTAGCCAGCACGGGCGGCACTATTGCCCCAATCGCGTGCATTACCCCAGGAGGAGATGTAGACGCCCCAATATTCTTGGACTTTCCAACCGGCGTAGCTGGTGCATTGGCAGACATATCCGCCGACTACGATGTAGCCAACATTGTCACGAGGGCAACGATTGGCGTAAGGGTAGCTGTTGTAGCCTTCACCGACGACGCCGCTATTGTTGTAGCGAGCGATCTCGGCGGCGATTTCTTTTTGCATAGTTTCGCGAGCGGAAGCGGCATCCCGTTCATAGGCAGTGCGATCGTTTTCGTAGCGAGAAATGAGCGATTGCTGTTGATTGCGTTTTGCGGTAATTTCATTGCGTCCGAGCTCGGCGCTGGCGATCAGGGCATCGACACTGGCTTTCTGGGATTCGAGGTCTTCTTTGAGAGTGCGAATAGCTTCGGCGGAAATGGTGATTTGGGTTTTGGCATTGGTTTGACGGGATTGTTTCTCGGCAAGGTCACCCAGGGAGTTACTGCCAGCAAGTAAGGTAATGGCGTCTGGTTTGCTTTCAAAATGCATTTCGACGAGAATTTGGGCGAGTGCGGATTGCTGTAAGGTGAGTTTCGATTCATTGACGGAAATTTGAGCCGAGAGATCGTTGGCGATAGCTTGATTCATGGCGATTTCGTCTTCGAGCGCGGCAATTTCGGCGTTGAGACGCGCTACTTCGCCCTCGAGAGTTTTGGCGTTTTCGGCGGCACGTTTGGCTTGTGCTTCGGAAGCGGCAGCACGATCGGCGGCTTCACGACAAGCTTGCGTGACGCAAGCAGCAGGATAAGCTTTGGCATCAGGTTCATCATTGAGAATAATCGATTGAGTAGCGATGACGGCAAAAGTGATGATAAAACAAGCCAAGACAGTTCGGAGGCCAATGGTTTTGTGTTTGCGATGATTAAGCATAACTATTATATACCATGTTTAGGATTTTATTTCAAGTATTTTTGCATAGCGAGACGGGCCGAGATGCTACCGATGAGGATGCCGACGCCAATCACAACAGCATAAACGAGAACGAGGCGGCTAGTCTCCATAAAGGTCGCAACACTGGAAACGTCGATGCCGTAGGAACTGAGGCTAGGAGCAATGAGCTGGAATCCAAAATAAGCGACGGTACTAGCGAAAATACCGGAGATAATACCGCAGATTTGGGCTTCGACGAGGAAGGGACCACGGATGAAGCTGCCATCAGCGCCAACTAGTTTCATCATGTAAATTTCTTCACGGCGAGAGAAGATGGCCATGCGAATAGTATTAAAGATGACGAGGACTGAGATAACTAGAAAGACTATACCGAGAATGAGGCCGCCGTTTTTGGCGATAGTAGCCCAAGAGTTGATGGTTTCGATCTCGGCTTGGTTGACATCGTAGGTGGGGGCTTTTTTCTCGTCAAGGTTTTCTTGGAAGAGGGGGTTGGTATTTACGATATTACGTACTCCGGAAAGATTCATCGGATCGAGAACCTTGATGCGCATGGTAGCCTGCATGGAAGCTAACATGATTTGGCGCATATCTTCATCTTCGAGCGCGGCCAGTAGCTCAGCATTGTCGGCGTTTTCAGTGAGAAAGCTGGCGTATTCGGTCTCGGAATCGGAAATTTCAACGCTTTTGACATTAGGATCTTCTATAATAATATGCGACATATCCTCAAGAACGGTTTGGCTGGTGCCGGGTTTGAAGAAGATTGTGATGTCAATTTTTTGTTTCATGCTGTCTGCCGTAGCGCTGAGAATGAGGCTAGCGCCGATGGTAGCAAGAAGAATAATGAGGGTGATAGTCATGACGAGAGTGGCAGCAATTGAAAGCCAAATATTACGAGTGAAACTAGCGGCGCCATATTTCATAATGCGACCAGCGCTGCGAATTTTACTAACGCTACTGTTTTCTACCAGCGTTTTGAGGTGTTCTTTTTGCTCTTGGCGAGAGATTTTGGGGTTGGAATTTTTTTCGACCATTTTTAGATAACTCTTTTTTGTTTAGCTTTTGGTAGGGTGGGATGTTTAGAGACGATTTTGTGGAGGTTAGGTGCAGGTTTGAGCTTTACGGTTTGTCCGAGGCTGAGCTTGCTGAGTTTCGGCGCGGAGCGGAGTGGTTTGCTGGCGGTGTACCATTGGTTGGCAGAATCGCGAGCGTATTTTTTGGCAGGGGGAGTGGAAACGGGTTTTGCCGGCTTAGCAACTTTGCTTACCGGAGGTTTAGCGGGAGTTTTGGCTGCTGGTTTATTGACGGTAGTAGTAGGCTTGAGCTTTTGAGGCTGATTGACAGCAGTGGATTTTTTCTGAGGATGATTATTGTTGTTGAGCTTAATGGCATAACGGATTGTCTGAGCGTTAGAACGAGGGCGATTCGTGAAGACTTTCTGGATGAGTGGCTCGGGAGTTTTGATGATGAACTTTTCTTCTTCGCTGGGGGCAGGTTCCGGCTCAGGCTCACTATCAAGTCGGTAAATACCGTGGTATTTCTGATCGTCAACGATACGGCCAGCCTTAAGAGTCACGACGCGTTTGCTGAGGTTATTGACGATGTTTTCGTCGTGGGTGGTAACAAGGAGGGTGGTGCCGAAATCGTTGATTTTTTGCAAAAGGTCAATAATTTCTGTGCGAGTAAGTTTGTCGAGATTCCCAGTAGGTTCGTCGGCGATTAAGATTTTAGGTTGACGCGCTACGGACCTAGCAATGCTGACGCGCTGGCGCTCGCCACCAGAAAGATGGGTGGGAAATTTGTGAGCTTTATTAGCTAAACCAACTAGATCGAGCACTTTTGGTACGGTGCGAAGAATTTCGCGGTTGCTCATGCCGGCGATTTCGAGAGCGAAAGCGACATTTTCGAAAACAGTACGAGTCGGGAGGAGTTTGTAATCCTGGAAAACGACTCCGAGGCGACGGCGGTAATGTGGAATGTGGCGACGTTTAACATAGGCGAGGTTGATGCCGCCAACGATGATTTGACCAGAGTCAGGGCACTCCTCCTTGGTAATCATTTTAATCAGAGTTGACTTGCCGGCGCCAGATTTACCAACCAAAAAAACGAACTCGTGCGGCTCAATGTGTAAGGAGACGTTGTCGAGAACTGGCTTTTCGTCGCCGGGGTAAGTTTTGGTCACGCGATCGAGCAAGATCATACTGTTATAATACCACAAGAAGTATCAACCAACAAGATGTTTATGCTTGCTGTTCGAGGTATGCGTCGATGAAATCGTCTATTTTTCCGGAGAGCACGGCATCAGGATCGGTGCTTTCGAACTTAGTGCGAGTGTCTTTGACGAGTTTGTATGGTTGAAGGACGTAATTGCGAATTTGTTGGCCCCATTTAGCAGATTCGCCAGCTCGTAGCTTATTAATGTTATCAGCATGCTGCTCTTGTTGCATTTGGGCGAGTTTACCACGTAGAATTTCTAAGGCTTTTTCCTTGTTTTGAAGTTGGGAACGCTCGTTCTGAATAGCTACTACGGTGTTGGTGGGAAGATGCGTAATACGTACAGCGGAATTTGTAGTATTCACCGATTGTCCGCCATGTCCACCGGAGTGATAAACGTCAATTCGCAGATCTTTGTCATTAATCACAATTTCATCACTAGATTCAATGATTGGTAAAGTTTCAACAAGAGCGAAAGAGGTCTGACGCAAATTGTCAGCGTTGAACGGACTTAACCGGACTAGGCGATGAACTCCATGTTCGCTTTTGAGTAAACCGTAGACGTTCGGACCAGTGATTTCGTAAACAGCGGTTTTGATGCCGGCTTCTTCGCCGACGGAACGTTCGAGACATTGGACTTTGAGGTGATGTTGTTCGGCGAAACGTAGATACATACGTTCGAGCATACCAGCCCAATCCATCGCTTCGGTGCCGCCGACGCCAGAGGTAATGCGTAAAATTGCTCCGAGCTGATCGTATTTACCAGTGAAACGTAGGGATTTTTTCAAATTGGCGAGGTTGGTCGTGATGGCGTCGATCTGTGAATTTAGCTCATCTTTGAGCGTAGGATCGTCGAGATCTAGAAGTTCTTGAATGTCGCTCAGCTGGACTTTGAGGAGCTTCCAGGGTTGGATCTCGTCGGTGAGATGAGATAATTTTTCGTTTTGAAGGCGTGCTTGATCAGGATTTCGCCAAATTTCGGGGTCGGCTACGACGGTTTCGAGACGATTAATTTCTTGAATTTTGTCGTCGATCTTTAATTTTTGCCAAGCAGCAGTAAGCTCTGCTTGTAAGGTTTTGAGCTGTTTCGACATGTTAAGTTCTGACATTTTAGCGTAATTCCTGGACAAGATTTTGGAACTGAGTGCCGCGATCATAAACATTCTCAAACATATCGAAGCTGGCGGCAGCGGGAGACATGAGGACGATGGCTGGCGCGTCGGAAGATTCGGCAATTTGGCGTGCGGTTGTGATGGCGTCGGATAAGGATTCGGCAGTAGTAGTTTGCTTGGACGTCAAAGTCTTGGCGAGTGCATGGCCGGATTCTCCAATCAGTACGATGTGGTTTAGGTTTTTAGTTTCTTCAAAGAGCTTGATAATCTCTGGAAAATCAGCGTTGGCGGTCTTGTCGCGACCTCCGGCGATGAGAATGATTTTGGCATTCGGAAAGGCTTCTAGAGCGACTTTAGTAGAACCCGGAGTGGTAGAAAAATTGTCATCGTAATATTTGACGTTGTTCAGCTCGCGTATAAATTGAAGGCGGTGCGGTAGACCCTGGAAAGTTTCTAGAGCGTGAATTAGCTCGGAGAAATGAGACTGCAAAAGAGTGTCTAAATCAAGGTTGAAGTAGCACGCGACAGACAATAACGCAGCTTCGGCATTTTCGCGATTATGACGGCCAGGAATACTGAGATGGGTCAATATGGACTCTAAAGCAGCATTATCCTCGATGGGATAAGCTAAGCGTTTGCCGTGGCTGAGCTCAGAGATTTTGTAGGAATCTTGATTGTTTTTAAAGTAGATACAAAAGTCGCTCTTAGTTTGGTAACGGACAATGTTGGCTTTGGCGGCGACATAGTCAGTATAATCTTTATGAACATTGAGATGATCCGGCTCGATATGTAGGACGGTGGCGATGTGCGGGGATTTTTCCAGATCCCAAAGTTGGAAGCTACTTAATTCGTAAACGACAACATCGTTTGCCGATAGATCGTCAAGGACGTCAATTGCGGGCGTACCTATGTTGCCGACTAAAAAAACATTTTGATGCATGGCTTGAAGAATAGCGGTAATTAGCGAGCAGGTAGTTCCCTTGCCCTTAGTGCCAGTGACGCCGATGATGGGACATGGACAATGATCGAAAAAGTATTTTGTAATGCTCGACCAACATTTTTGAGGCGGTACGGAAGGACTACGAAGGACAAGATCGGAATCAGAAAAATCTTGTTGCTTGAGTTCGTCGGGGGTAAAGTGGTCAAAAACCTGAGTAGTGGCACCATGATTTTGAAAATATTTTTCGGCACTACGGCCTTCTTTGCCATATCCTAAAATACTGACTTTCATAGTATCTATTGTAGCATAGATTAAGAGTTAGAATTTCAAACGTTCGGCAAGGTCGACGATAAAAGCTTTTTCGATGGAGCTAACGGCGACCATGGCATTGAGTTCGCTGCCGATGAATTCTCGAGCGAGATCAACTACAGTGGATTTACGCGTATTTTTGATGAGATTTGGCATATGATCGTATTTTTCGATTGTGCCATTAGTAAAGTATCCGTCAGCATAATAATCAGAAATTTGACCTACTGTCTGTGCTTCCATTTGGTAGCGACCAGTGGCATAGGATTTGGCAGCAATGATATCTTCGTTGGCTATTTCGCCGTTGAGAATTTTGCTGAGCTCGGTGTGAATAAGATCAAAGAGCTTTCCTGCGCTTTCGACATTGACTTCGCCGTCAAAATCCCAGGACGAATTATGCCAGCCGTTGCTGAGGCTACTACTCATACCGTAAACTAGGCCTTGTTTGCGCGCTTGACCAAGAATACGGCTACTCATAGTACCGGTAAGGATATGATTGAGACAGTTCATGGCGTAAACTTCGGATGGCTCGAGCTTGCGAGGGGTGAGCCAGGAAAAAGCGAAGGTGATATTTGAGGCGTCTTTGCGTCGGATGAGGACTGGAGCAGCGGCGTGGAGGGCGTCATTAGGAATTTCAAAACGTTCTCCGGGGCGAAGGTTCCAGTCGCTAAGCATGTTGATGATTTTGCGACGACGATGGCGGAGATTGCCCGCGATGATGAAACGTAAATTGTGGGCAGTGTGAGTACGGCGATAATGTTCGCGAATGTCACGGAGTTCGATATTACTGATAGTTTTGATGCGTTCTTGGAGATCGGCGACATCTTCTCCGATCATTTGCTGGAGACGGGGCCAAAGTAAACGACCGTAATCATTGAGATAGCCAGTGAGTTCGGCGCGGACGTTACCTTTTTCGCTCTGAAGCTCATCGTCATTAAAGCGAGGTTCGGCGATAGCTACTTGCTGGAGGTGCATGATGCGATCCCACTCGAAATCAGCACACTCACTTTCATAGCAGACGGAAAAGTCGGAAGTCCAAGCGTTATGGTAGGCACCGTTTTTGGTGAAGTCAGACTCAAAGGCCTGTTCGCTTTGGAATTCGGCGTTGGCGCCAAAGGCTAAATGTTCGACAATGTGGGCGATTTCGTAAACACTGGGTTTTTTGGCGTAGCGCATGCCGGCACGAAATTGGAATTTCGTGTTCATGACACTGGCATCAGGAACGTCAATGAGTAACCCTTTTGCGCCGGAAGCCAAGACGATTTCGGCGGAGTGTTTTATCGCTGTTTCCCTTTCTTTTTATTTTGGCGTTCTTTCTTGCGGTCACGTTTGGTAGCGTTATGTTTTTCGTTGTAAGATTTTTCGGCGCTAGATTTGTGGTCGGATGCCTTGTCTTTGAACTCATTGTCAAGATTCTTTTCGCCTGCAGAAACTTCGTTGACGCCCTTTTCGGTGGCGCTACCGGCCATTTTGGTCAGCTCGGATTCGTATTCTTGGCCGTCGGTCAATTTATCGGATTGAGCTTCAACTTTGGTGAGACTGAGCAAGATCTTGAGGACCTCTTCGCGGAGGTTTTTCTCGAGCGCATCGAAAAGCTTTTGCGACTCGCTGCGATATTCAACTAACGGGTCGCGCTGACCGACACTGCGCCAATGGATACCTTCGCGAAGATGTTGCATATTTTCGAGATGTTGCATCCAGAGCGTATCAAGAACTTTAAGATAAACTTCACGTTCAATCTTGCGCATGATCTCTGGGGTAAATTCAGCCTCTTTTTCTGCATACTGACGTTTGACTTCGGCGAGGACGGCGTCAGAACGCTCCTTTTCTTTACGCAAGTGGCCGATACGGTCTGCTTCGGTATCGTCGAAGTCGAAAACGGCTTGTAAATCTTGACGGAAATGTGGATTGATGCGAATACTATCTTTGGTCAAGTCGTCGGCAGCCACGCGCATTAGGCGATTGATTTCGTTATGGATATTCTCACCATCAAGAATCTTACGACGCATACTATAGACGACTTTGCGATGGCGGTTGATGACGTTGTCGTATTGAACGACGTTTTTGCGAGAATCAAAGTTAAAACCTTCAATACGCTTTTGTGCTGATTCCAGGGTCTTAGAAACACGCTTATTTTGGATAGGAGTATCTTCGTCGACGCCAAGATGCGACATAATCATTGCGATACGTTCACCTTGGAAAATGCGCATGAGATCGTCTTCGCAGCTGACAAAGAATTGTGTAGTGCCAGGATCGCCTTGACGGCCACCACGACCACGGAGCTGATTGTCGACGCGACGTGAATCGTGGCGTTCAGAGCCAATAACGACGAGACCACCGAGTTCGCGGACTCCTTCGCCGAGCTTAATATCAGTACCACGGCCGGCTAGGTTGGTGGCGAGTGTGACAGCACCTTTTTCGCCAGCTTTGGCAATAATGGCAGCTTCACGTTCGTTGTTTTTCGCGTTGAGGAGTTCGTATTTGATACCTTGGCTGTCAAGGTAGCGGGCGATTTGTTCGTTTTTTTCGATGCTGGCAGAACCGACAAGCACTGGCTGGCCACGATCATGGTATTTCTTGATTTCTGCAGCGATAGCACGAAGCTTACCGGCTTCGGTGCGATAGATGAGGTCGTCTTTGTCGACACGCTGAATGGGCTTGTTGGGCGGAATCTGGATCACATCCAGCGAGTAGATTTGCTGGAATTCTTCAGCTTCGGTGAAGGCGGTACCAGTCATACCAGATAATTTGTGATAGAGACGGAAGAAATTCTGGAAGCTGATGGTGGCTAAAGTCATGCTTTCCTGCTTGACGGCGACACCTTCCTTAGCTTCGATGGCTTGATGGAGACCTTCATTATAACGGCGCCCTTGCATGAGACGACCGGTGTGCTCATCGACAATGACAACATCACCGCTGTTAGTGACGACGTAATCTTTGTCACGCTTGAAAACGACTTGAGCACGCAGGGCCTGATCCATGTGATAAACCAGGCGGGTATGCTTCGTAGAATAGAGATTCTTAACGCCGAGGACTTCTTGGACTTTTTCGACGCCTTGGTCGGTAAGAGTGACGCTGCGACGTTTCTCATCGAAAACGTAATCGTCGGGAGTGAGGCCGGCAGCGATCTTGGCGAATTGATAATAGGCGTCAGGGTTGTCGCCAGCTGGAGCGGAGATAATGAGCGGAGTACGGGCTTCATCGATTAAAATGGAGTCTACTTCGTCAACGATAGCAAAATTGAGACCGCGCTGACGCAAATATTGTGGCTCGCTAACCATGTTGTCGCGGAGGTAGTCGAATCCGAATTCATTATTAGTACCGTAAGTAATGTCGGCAGCATAAGCTTCCTTGCGCGAACAAGGTTTGAGATGCGTAAAGCGCTCGTCTTCATGATCGTCGTTTTCGTAGTCAGGATCGTAAATAAACGACGCCTGGTTAATAATGACGCCGACGCTGAGGCCTAGGAAGTGATAAACCGGTGCGTTCCATCCTGCATCGCGTTGGGCAAGGTAATCGTTGACAGTGACGACGTGAACGCCGCGTTCGGTGAGAGCGTTGAGATAGGCTGGTGAGAGAGCAACGAGAGTTTTACCTTCGCCAGTTTTCATTTCGGCGACACAGCCTTCATGAAGCACGATACCACCGATGAGCTGGACGTCGAAAGGACGCATGCCTAAAATACGCTTGGAGGCTTCACGAGTGAGAGCGAATGAATCGGCTAAGATGGCGTTTAGTTCTTTCTCAGAGCCGTCGGTAAGACGTTTCTTGAGCTCGGCAGTTTGTGCCTGTAATTCGGCATCAGACATGGCTGCGTATTTTGGTTCGAGTTGACCGATTTCTATAACCTTTTTGTACATGCGACGCAAGGTTTTTTTCTGTGCATCGCCAAACACTCCTTGTAGGATTCTAGTGAGGAGGGTTTTGTCAGCTAATTTATCAGTTGGCTTCTTGTCCTTAGCTGGTTTTTTGGCTAACTTTTGAGTCGACTTAGCTGAACGGTCCTTGATTTTTTCTTCCATCGGTCATTTTCTCCACAATCCCCCAGTATTATCTCTTTATTATATCACACTATTTGCTTTTCACAAACAGACTTTTGAGACCTTTTTTGGAGAGGTGAGGGGTGGCTTCGAGCTTGAAACGACGTACTTGACCTTTGAGCTTGGCTTCGAGGATATCAATGCCGGCAAAGACATTGGAGCATTCATCGCGTGCGGTGATAACTTTGCCACCAGGAATCTCCATTGCGGCGGAGACTTCGTATTTATTGCCGTGTGCGCGATCGACTTCGGTGACGACAATTTTGGCGACGACGTCCTTCTTGTTACTGCGGGGGAGGTACTTGTCTAGTTTGCCAATGCGTTTGATGGCATATTTGCGGAAACTGTCAGAAACTTTGTAATTGTTATTTCCGCTGATTTCGATTTTGTCTATCACAAAAGTGTCTCCTATAGACCGAGGCTACTGAGGCCTCCCATTAATGGTTTCATTTTGTCGGTAGCGATTTCTTGAGCTTTGGCATAGCCGTCGCGCATGCAATCTTCGATCCAATGCTCGAGCTCTTGAATATCATTGAGATCGACTTTTTTCGGATCGATCTTGACACTTTTGATTTTGAGTTCGCCGGTAATTTGTACCGTGACAGCGCCTTCGCCGGCTTCTACTTCAACGATTTCATTTTTGAGAGATTTTTGCGCTTTGCGCAGCTGATTCAGCATTTTCATTTGGTCCATGGTAGCACCCATATTTACTCCTTTATTTCTTCTGGCGTTAATGCTTGATTGCCACTATATATGTATATTCTATCAGAATTGTTTGATTTTGGCGAGGTTATAATGTTGACGAGCTCGCCAGTGATCGTTTCGGGGCCAAGAGTGGCGTATGATTCAGGTAAAGATTCGCTGTCTGGGATCGTATCTTGCACGAGGTAGAGGTGCTTGTTGACCTCAAGGATTTTATAAAAGTTATAGGCGATGTCATTGTTGACGACGTAGAGTGTAGTGCCAGGGCTGAGATTGTCGCGTACGAGAGTAATATCGTTGTTGAATTCTTCGGCAACCATCGGTACGTAGCGGTAGCCAAAGAGGAAGTGTGAGATTCCGCCGTAAATCATGATGCCGAGGAAAATGCCGATAGGAAAAACGGCTGCAATGCGGGCGTAAGGGTTGTCTGGGAAAAGCCCGTACCATTTGTCAAGAATATAACGGAGACCATGGGCGATAAGAATGGCAAGCGGTAGGAGGATGAGGATGGCGCATTCTGGGTTCAGCCCGGCTAGAAAGATAGTGAAGACAATGAGGCAACTGGCGATGGAGTTGCGAGAGGCGAAGAAACCTTTGGCTGTAGAAAGGAGACCGATAACGGCGAGAGCAATAGAAGCGAGCCCGACAAAAGGTGAGAGGAAAGTGCTTTCCAGAGTAGTACTCCAAGAGAAGAGAGGCAGAAAAGCGGTTTTGACATTTTCGATAAAGCTATCAAAAGTAACGCCGGGGGCTAAGAGTAATTCAGCAATAATGGTAGGATTGATGAAAGCGGCTACTACTAATGCGGCTAAACCGACCAAAATAATAAAAATAGTGAGAATGAGCGGTACGGTAGGGAGAGTTTTGATAGTGAAGCGAAGATGAGGATGCATGACGGCAAATAAGACGATGAAAGCAGCAAGATAGATCAAATGGGGCGTAAAGATTGAAGCCAAGAGAGCAAAAGCAAAGGCGAAACAGTATAATGGTTTTGGTTTGGTGACACCCTGGATCTTTGAACCGAGCCAGAGTAATAAAGTAGGCCAGAACACTAACATGATAAGGGGGGTACCTGATCCGGCAAGATAAAGGAAGGAGGCAGAGAGAACTGCGAGAATAGAGGCAAGGAGAGCGACGTTGGTCTTGAACCAGCGGTTCAGGAGGAGAATGAGTAAGAGGCCGAGAATCGCGCCAAGGATAATACTAGGGAGCTTGATAGCGTAGACAGTGAGGCCGAAGGTCATGATGGAGAGCTTCTGGAGGGCGCGATAAGGTAAATCGACAAGGTCGCCTCGAAGCATTGAATCGGGCTGGAGATTGTAAGAGCTAACCGCGGAGGCCATCTCAGCATCAGAGAGGCCGTTGGGAGCAAGTAAAGGAAGACCAAAAAGTAGCAATAGATAGGCTACCGCTAAGAGAATAAAACCAATATGAAAACGGTAACGATAGAGAAAAAGTTTAGAAAGCTGTTTCTTCACATGCTAATTATAACATGGATTGCATCATAGTATGCGCGTTATCGTAAGTTTTATGCGCTGACAATGCGCTAGTCCTCTCTTTTCCATAGATCAGCCTAGCAAGAGGCAACGGAGGGAGAAGGCGTAAAGTCGCACATCAGTATTAGAAGGAAAGACAAGGTCAGGATCAAGAACAAGACGATAGGCATTTGTCTTTTTAGCATCTGCGATACTAGACCAAGCATATGCATAATCAGCAATAGCCCGGATACGTTGGTGATGAGACCAAGGAAGAATCAATCCGGCGCGGAGGAAGTAAAGTGGTTCACCTTTTCTCATACCTATAGCCTAAGTAGAGACTAGGCAACGGAGAGTGAAGCCATAAGGTCTATAATATGTGTTGGTGGTTTGTACTCCAATTGTTTCAAAATATAAATCATAAATACGATCTATTCTTGCCTTTTTTGACCAGCTGTTCTGCTTCATGCCTAGAAATGAGACTGTTCCAGGTTCATTGTCTAGGGCAGGGTGTATTGCCCCGCTGCGGACGAAGTCTTCCGCGCCGGAGACATTGTTCCTCGAACCGATATGCAAATGTCTCGTGATCTTGGATTTAACGCCTATTTCTGGTCTTCAATTACAAATAATTATGTCTATGCAAACAACTTTTATTTCTATCATACAAGTATTCTTCCATCTTTTAGCTATCATCGCATGTACGCCTTTCCTCTCCGTTGCCTCTTGCTAGGCTGATCTATGGAAAAGAGCGCGCGCCGGAGCATTCAGCTTGCAGATTGCAAATATTGCTACTAGGCTTGGTGTATATAGTGCTGGTGTGTTCGGAGCATTCTGGTCATCAACGCTTTATAATGATATCTATATCGCCTATCTGGATATTAATACCTGGGCTAGCGATCCCAACCATCCTCATTATCGATTTAGTACCTATCCTCTCCGTTGCCTTATACTACTAGGATAGGGAAAATGTTTCGTCCGCAGCGGTGATATAGATCTTCAATCAAATCGTAATGTCTCACACCTTTACCATACCGGATTAGGAGGTTTCTATCCCTCTTCTTACGCGTACACACCTTTGCCACATTTTATTTACACGGAAATTACTGCGGGTATGAAAGTCAATCGCAAAGAATACACAGGTCGTCTCTGGGGCTTTCCTCTCCGTTGCCTAGTCTCTACTTAGGCTATAGGTATGAGAG
>CAZFGY010000016.1:0-16251 GCA_964518465.1 uncultured Candidatus Saccharibacteria bacterium
AGCATACCGTCGAAGGTGATCTGAAACGCCTCGTGACCAATAATATCAAACGTCTTAAAGACATTAACTCCTACAAAGGTGTTCGCCACAAAGCTGGTCTCCCAGTTAACGGCCAACGTACCCGCACGAACGCACGTACTCGCAAGGGTAAGGCTATCGCCGTCGGTGGCGCACAACCAAAGGCAGCAAGTAAGACTTAGAAATAGGAGTTCAGAATAAATGACAGCAGAAGATCTAAAGGGTGCTGCCGAAGTTGTCGAAACCAAGGCAAAATCCAAAAATAAGAAAGGCAAGCGTGTAGTCACCTCTGGTCAAGTACACGTCCAAGCCACATTTAATAATACTATTGTTACCGTTACCGATAAAAATGGTGGCGCCCTCGCCGCCAGCTCGGCCGGAGCCAACGGTTTTCGTGGTAGCAAAAAGGGTACTGCTTATGCAGCCCAAATTGCCGCCGAGAAAGCTCTCGAAATTGCAAAGCGCGAACACGGCCTAAATAGTGTTGACGTATATGTCAGCGGTATAGGCCTCGGTCGCGATAGCGCAATCCGTGCCGTCAGCAACGTCGGTATCAAAATTGACAGTATTATCGATGTCACGCCTATCGCACACGGTGGCGTACGTCCTAAGGGAGAAAGGAAACCGTAATGGCACGAGATATTTCCCCAATTGTTAAACAAAGTCGTCGCGAAGGTTACGCTTTGGCACCAAAGGCCCACAAAGTAATGGCCAAAAAGACCGGTATCCCAGGTGAACATTCCGACATGCGTGTCCGCGGCGGTAGCCTTTACCTCACGCAGCTTCGCGAAAAGCAAAAAGTTCGCCGCCTCTACGGCCTACTCGAAAAGCAATTTGCTAAGCTTATGAAAGAAGCCGCTCGCGCCGAGGGCTTGACTGGTGAAAACTTGTTGCAATACCTCGAACGCCGCGCTGATAACGCCGTCTATCGTGCTGGTTTTGCGACTACACGTCGCCAAGCTCGCCAACTTGTCTCTCACGGTCACTTCACCTTGAATGGCAAGCGCATTGACATTCCATCCATCCGCCTCAACCCAGGCGATGTCTTGGAAGTCCGACCAAAATCTGGAAAGTCTGAGTATTTTAAGAATCTAGAGAATATTGCTAGTAGCTCATCTAATGCTCCTCTCAGCTGGCTCAAATCCGATCCAAAGAAAATGAAGATTGAAATCACTGGTTTGCCTAAACGCGAAGAGGCAGAAGCCGGTATTAATGAACAGCTAATCGTTGAGTATTACTCACGTTAAGGAGGAAAATAATGACTACTAAAGTTATTCACGAAGCTAACTTGGCCGAAGTCAATCAGCTTAGCGACAATAGCGCCGAGTTCGTGATTCGCCCACTTTTCTACGGGTATGGTAATACCTTGGGCAATTCACTCCGCCGAGTTCTACTCTCCAGCATTAAAGGTGCCGCGATCACTTCTTTCAGCATCGATGGCATTACCCACGAATACACTTCGATCCCCGGTGTCCGCGAAGATGTCGTTGACATTATGCTCAACCTCAAAAACATCCGCTTCAAGGCTCACACCGACGATCCGATTGAAATCAGCTGCGAAATCAAAGGCAAAGAAGCTGACAAAGAAGGTCGCCTTACCGCCGGCCAGATCAAACTACCAGCCAACCTCGAGATTAGCAATCCTGATCAGATCATTTGCCACGTTGACGATCCTGACTACGTTCTGAAAATGAACCTGGTCGTTGAAACTGGCCGCGGCTATCTTTCCATTGAAAAATCCAGCAACGATCGCGTCCGTAGCAACATGATTGCTCTTGATGCAGTTTTCAGCCCAGTTCTTCGCGTACGCTACAAAGTTGAAAACACCCGCGTAGGCCAAGATATGAACTTCCAACAGCTCAATCTCACCATTGACACTGATGGCACTATCACCCCACGCGAAGCTTTCGAAGAAGCAGCCGCTATCCTCGTTAATCAATATACCGCACTCGCTGGCAGCACTACCGTTGAAAGCGCCCCAGCGCCTGGCGTCGAAACCGAAGTAGACGATTCTGGTCTTGCTCTACCAATCGAAGAGCTTGGACTTTCTGCTCGCACTGCCAACGCGTTAATCAATAACGATATCAAAACCGTCCGTGATTTAGTCACCCTTTCTGAAGTAGATCTGAAAGATCTTAAAGGTTTCGGTAGCAAAGCCCTGGACGAAGTTAAAGAAAAGTTAACGGAGTTACTCTAATGCATCGTCATGGATATACAGGTCGCAAGTTTGGTCGCGAAACCGACCAGCGACGAGCGCTAAAACGTGGGCTGATGCGCGCTACCATAGAAAATCAATCAATTACTACTACTCTCGCTCGCGCTAAGGAAATTCGTCGCGATGTCGAGAAACTTATCACCACCGCCAAAAAAGGTGGTCTCGCCAATCGTCGTTTGCTAATTGCTAAACTAGACGATATCAAGACCGCCGACTTGCTCATGGACGTCATCGCTCCACAGATCAAGCGCGATTCTGGCTATCTACGCATCGAACGTGCCGGCTTCCGTCGCGGCGATAATACCGAAATGGCTACACTCTCTTTTGTCGATAACATTGAATTGAAAAAGGAGAAGAAATAATGAAAGCTGTTTCTAAGACCTATAGCCAAAAGCCCGCCGAAATCAAGCGCGATTGGTATCTTGTCGACGCCAGCAGCATGCCTCTTGGTAAATTAGCTGTCGTCATCGCCGACAAACTCATGGGTAAGAGCAAGGTTACTTACACCCCTCATGTTGATAACGGTGATTACGTTGTCGTTATCAATGCCAAAAACCTTCAAGTTACTGGCAACAAAATGGCTGACAAAATGTACTATCGTCATAGCGGTTTCCCCGGTGGTCTCACCGAGCTCAAGCTCGAAGAAGTCGTCGAGAAAGATCCAAAGGTAGTCATTGAACATGCCGTCAAAGGCATGATCCCGAAAAATAAACTTGCAGCAGACCGCCTTGCAAGATTACGCGTCTTTAACGGTGCAGAACATGCACACACTGCGCAAAATCCAAAGGAGATTAAATAATGGCCACAAAAGATTCTTATATTTATGGTCTTGGGCGCCGCAAATCTGCTACAGCACGCGTTCGCCTCTACAAAGGCAAAGGTAATATCACCATCAATGACAAGCCAGCCATTGAATACCTATCTGGCAACAAATCCTACTTAGCCGAAATCACCGATCCGCTTGCCTTAGCCGGGAAGCAGAACGAGTATGACGTTTCTATTCGTGTCATCGGTGGTGGCTTAGCTGGACAAGTCGATGCTATCAAGCTCGCTCTTTCCAAGGCCCTTACGACCGAGATGAGCGATCTACGCCCAGTTCTCAAGAAGGCTGGTTTCTTGAAACGCGATCCTCGCGAAAAGGAACGCAAGAAATACGGTCTTCGCTCTGCTCGCAAAAAAGAACAGTTCTCGAAACGTTAATTTGCTTGCAGCATGTTGCCTAAAGCACTCGCAGATACTATTGAAGCTCTGGGACATTTACCAGGCGTTGGCGCTCGCACAGCCGAGCGCTACGCCTATTTTTTGTTCAAAAATAGTCCCCGCATTAGCAAAGATATTGCAGTCGCCCTCGCCAGCCTCCACGACGGCGTCAAATCTTGTCCGATCACCTTCGCCCTCATTAATACTGACGAAGATTATTCTGAGTTCTACAAAGATTCCGAACGCGACAAATCTACTATTTTAGTCGTCGAAGAGCCGCTCGATATCTATGCTATTGAACAGACTAAACAATACCACGGTACCTACCATGTTCTTGGCGGAGCCATTTCACCAATTGACGGCATTACTCCCGATCAACTTCATATCAAAGAATTGATCAGCCGCATTACCAAAGACCACGTCAAGGAAATTATTATTGCTACTAATCCTTCTGTTGAGGGCGAATCGACCGCTCTACTTCTCCAAAAGACCCTCCAAGAACAACATCCTGACCTCAAAATTACCCGTCTCGCCCGTGGCCTCCCGCTCGGAATTGATCTTTCTTACGCCGATCAAATTACGCTATCAGCTGCACTCGAAAATCGCACGAAACTCTCCTAAGCGCGACCTTTATGCTATAATTGGGCTATGAACCGCTTAGCAACCATCCTTAGTGAGGCCTACAATAAATACCTCCCTCTTGCCGAGAAAAGTAATATTTATTTCAATCTTGATTTTACCAACATTACCACCTCTGCTGACGATCCTGAGCAGGTGAAAAAAGACCTTGACGAACAGCTCCAGAACGCTTTCAAACATTCGAAGGCCCACTCCGAAATCAAAGTCACCGTTCGCGGTCAGAAAATCATTATCTCCGACCCTAATACCGTCCTCTCCAAAGCCGCTTGCGCTCTTCTCTCCAATCCTCGTATTCAGGTACAGTCACGTGTTGGTTTCGGCACCAAAATCACCATTCTACTCAAAACTCCCCAGAGTTAAAAATACAACATTTTTTCTCATCGCCTCTTCCCGCTTATGCTATAATTAGACCAACATGGAAGGTGCATGTATTTCGACTTCGTTTTTTGCGAAGCTAAAACATTTGGGTTCATTGCTAAACCCTCTGAATTGGTCCAAGCGCACGATCAAAGTCGTTACGACTTTCATTTTTGCTATTTGTATGCCGCTCTACATCTTTTTCGGTTTTCAGCCCGTCTCCACTGCCGACGCCATTCATTATCCCACCCTCGAAATCCCCTCTATTCAGCTCCAATCCCCAGTCGCTTCTCTCGAGCTAAATCGCCATCAGCTCGTAGCTCCAGCTACTATCGCTGGTGCTTATAGTCGTTACGAGAACAAAACTCTCATCATTGGCCATTCTACGACAGTTTTTCAGCGTCTAAGCGACGTCAAATCTCAGGAACTAATCTATTACGATCAGCAAGCCTACCAAATCAATCACATCTACGTCCAAGAAAAATCCACTATCAGCATGGCAGATATCCTTGCCCCCGCTTCTACCCCGACATTGATCATCATGACTTGCGCCGGCACGCCCTTGCCTAATCAAGATGCCACTCACCGTCTCATTGTCGAAGCGACTCTCGTCAATCTTGACTAGGAAAACAGAATCACGCCATAGTAAGCGCAGAATAGTACCAGCATCATCACCCCTTCTATCCTATTAATTCGCCTCGTCGTGACCGAAAAGATAAACAGTAGCACCGATGATGCAACCAGCATGATAATATCAATCATCTGGAAGCTTGCCGGTGTCACCGTACCAAAGATCGCCACCGGCACGCCCAGTACGATACAAATATTAAAGATATTACTACCAATTACATTGCCCACTGCCAGATCCTGCTCATTCTTCTTAGCTGCCATCACCGTCGTGACTAATTCCGGCAAAGACGTACCAAAAGCAATTACCGTGAGTGAAATCGTCCGCTCACTTAGCCCAAGCACCGTCGCAAGATCAGAAGCATTATGCACCACCAGCTCGCTACCAATGATAATCCCCGCCATCCCCAGCGCAACAAAAACCAAAGATTTCCCCAGTTTATAGCTAGGTTTCTCGCCCGCCGTAGCCTTATCCTCTTTCTTGTGCTTTGCCAGTGTAATTAAATAATACAAGAAAACCGAGAAAAACAGCAGAACTACAATCGCATCCGACCGAGTAATCTGATTGCTACTACCGTCTCCAAGCCGCATGTCCAGAAACAGCACCGCAAGCAAAGTAGAAATCAACATGCAAAGCGGCAATTCTTTCTTCACCGTATTACTCTTAATCTTAATCGGATTAATCACCGCCGCAATCCCCAAAATCAACAAAATATTCAAAATACAGCTACCGATCACGTTACCCAGCACCATATCCGTACTACCAGACGCCAACGCACTAATAGAAACTGCCAGCTCCGGCGCGCTGGTCCCAAAAGCCACAATCGTCAGGCCAATCAACATTTTCGACACTTTAAAATTTTGTGCCGTGCTTGAGGCGCCGTCCACAAAAACATCTGCACCCTTGATTAAAAGTACGAACCCCAGCAAAAGCAAAATAATATTGACTATTACATTCATGTGTTTGTTTCTTGTTTATCCAGTAGTATTTTATCACAAATACCCATAACGTGCTACAATAACATTATATGGGAAAGCAAGATAGTCAGCCTAAAACAAAAACTCACACCGGTGCAGTTATTATTACTTTTGTCGCTATTGTTTTGGCGGTCTTTTTTGGCATCCAGCTCATTGCCGGCACCGGCATTTTCTACAAGCCCGGACAGCTGCTCTTCGGCGATACTATGACCGAAGTTGACCGTGATTTTGTCAGCACCAATCTCACCGATTTAGAGCTCAAGCACGATCTTACTATTTCTACTACTACCTCTCCTACCAAAATCAGTGCCAGTAATATCGTACTTTACAATATTCTTGTACCAGTCACAGACTTCTATGACCCCATTCTTTCTATCTCAGCCGAAGATGCGCAAAACGCCAATCTTATCTCCATCCGCGATCTTAATCCTAATCAGAAATTGCTCGCAATTGACGATCAATATTTTCTAGACACACTGGATTCTGGCGCCTTTTTCCAATATTTTACATTGACTGGTGGCGAGGAAGACATTCAGACCGTCTCTCGTCTTCTCTCGGAGCACATTGCTAAGTTTCCAGATCGCGATACTATCCTCACCTTCGCTCAGACCGGAGTCACCGCCCTCTCTCGTGGCATGAACGCACGTCTCAATCAAATTGGCGACGCCTCACAATTTGCCGCCAATATTGGCAAATATTTGAGCAGCTTCGACCTCACTCACACCAGCAATGAAGCTTCTTTTTCAAATTCCGCCCACTCCCGCAACATTTGCGCTTTACCCGATATGATCGATACACTTACTGCCATTGGTCTTGATATTGTGGAGCTTACAGGGAATCATAATCAGGATTGCGGAGACCAGGATGCCATCAGTACCATTGATCTCTATAATAACCTTGGCATTAAAACGGTTGGCGGAGGCAAAACCGCCGCCGAAGCCGCTACGCCTCTCCTCATTGATCAAAAAGGCAATCACATCACCATGCTCGGCTACAATCTTTCTACCGGAGGCTACACTTTAGACAATACTCCAGGAGCTAATTTCTACACCGAAGAAAAAGCCCAAGCCGACATTGCCGCGGCCAAAGAACGTGGAGACTTTATTATCGTCGACATTCAATATTACGAGTGTAATGCCTACGTTTTCACCGAAGAAAACACTACCTGCGACTATGCCAATTCCGCCGCAGGCGATCAAATTGGCTTCTTCCGTAGTTTAATTGACATGGGCGCTGACGTCATAGTCGGCACCGCTGCTCACCAGCCTCAAACTTACGAAGAATATCATGATGGTTTCATCTATTACGGCCTTGGCAACCTCTTCTTTGATCAAAGTTGGTGGCCTGGCACCACTCGTAGCCTTATTCTCGTGCATTATTTCTACGACAATCATCTCGTTCAAACTCGCATCGTCCCCACTATTTACGACGATACTTATCAGACCAAATTGCTCGACACTGCCGCCGCTGAACAATTCCTCGCTCGCCTCATCAAAGCTAAGCCTGCCCAAGAATAACCATGGCAAGCCCCACCCGAAAAAACTCCAAGATTTTCATCCCAATCATACTAGTCATCATCGGATGTATCCTCGCTATCATCCGTATCGTCATCGCAACCATCCCTAATGATCCAGCTCAGCCGATCAATCCTCCCGATGCGCCCTTAGACGAAGATACTGCTAACCCACCAGAAGTACCTATTACGCCAGAGTTCATCGACCTTCAGCCAACCGTAGACAATTGGCTCGCAAGCACCAATCGCCAGGTCGGTTTGCTGATCTACGATCTCGACAACGAGCGTCCTGCCGCAACCTACAATCAAGATCAAATCTTCAATGTCGCTTCAATCTATAAACTATTCTTTGTCTACAACGGTTACGCCGCGATTTCATCTGATCCAACTCTAGCAGACCAAACTTATATCACTACCTACGACTACCGCGCTGGTACCTACACTTTTGCTGAATGCCTTAATCTCATGGTTAGGGAATCCTACAATGGCTGCGCCGACCCAATGCGAAGCAACACTGAATCCTTCACAAAAGCTAGCGACCTCGCTCGTCAACTTAATCTCAGTAGTCAAGCCATTTCTAGCGCTGGTCTCTATGCTAGCGCCGCCGATCTGACCGCTTTGTTGAAACTTTATTGGCAACATCCCAATTTCTCCGAAGAGCTCTGGTCAAAATTTACCGATTCAATGCTCAATCAGCCACCAACGCAAATCTCTGCCGACACAATTTACGATTGGCGCCGCGGCCTCCCAGCTGGCTTCTCTAACCAAACCAAAGTTTATGATAAAGTTGGCTGGGCCTGGAATGGCTCAAACTGGAGCGTCTACGCTGACGCCGGATTCTTAGAATTTCCAACCGAGAATCGCCATTATAGTTTCGTTGTTCTGACCAAAAACTTCAACGATGCAAAAACCATCAGCAACCTTGGTAGTCAGCTCGAAGCCACAATACTTAGTTCAGACTAACTATCTAAAAAGTCGTAAACCATTGCGACCAATAAGTCTTATGCTGAGAATTTGGATCAAACACAAACCCTACCGAAAGATATTTGAAGTCCGGATCTAAGATATTCTTGCGGTGTTCTGGCGAACCCATCCAAGATGCCACTACCGTTTCTGGCGAAACCGCAGAATTACCGACTGCCAAGTTCTCACCCATTTTGCCACCAGCCGCTGTGTTCGTGCAAGCCGTCGACCAAGACGAACCGTCTGGACGCGTATGTGAATAACTCGTTTTTAACTCCCTTGCCCGCAAATTTGCTGCACCTTCACACGCAGTCCCCCAACTCAGCGCTGCCAAACCATTTTTCGAGCGCTCACGATTTACAAGCGTCAACACATCCCGTTTCCACTGCTCAATCGGCGGAGCAATTACCGTGACGGTCAGCGTATCATAGCGTCTACCATCATACGTACCAGCCTTCACTGTCGTCGTACCTGTACCGACGATCACTGGATATCGACAAGTTGCCGAATTAAATCCTAGCCAAGTCCGAGCTGCATTATAAAACCCCGCGATCACACTCTGATTACTAGACTGCCAATACATATCTCCCAAATCTGTCAGCCCTCCTCCTACACAAATATCAAAATCCGCCGTCTGATAAATCGTAATCGCCTCCTCGCTCCATAACTGACCTGACGGCACCGACCCCGAACTCACACCTCCAGTACTACCAGACGAACCACCGCCCTGATAGTTAGCACCAGAATTCGAACCACTGCCCGACGGAGTCGAAGGGTTAGTATCAGTCGGCGGTGTAATCGGCTTTGCCATTTCCTCCAGTCCTGGAGCCAGCAAACTAGGTTCTTCGAGACTGCCCCCTACCACATCATTCCGTGCATCAACTAGTCTCAACTCCAGACCACCATTCAAATTAATCGCTGAGAAAATCATGACTCCCACGATGAGGATCACCACCGCATTGAGTGACAAGAGAATTGTCACCTTCGTCTGATGCATCATTTTTGCTGCAGCCATGTCTCTTACCTACGCTCGTAAGTGTTTTTCCGAGTCAATTACCGTCGCGACCAAGTTAATAATCATTTCTAGCTGTATCAGATCGCGCCGTTCAAAGCTAGACTTACCCACCGGCTTACCCACTAAGAGCTGGCCAAAGGTTTTACCCTTAGCATTTCTTAGTTCCGCTACTGCCTTTAGACCAAGTTCATCGAAAATCTTCTGCACCGTCTTATTAGGTTCCTGCCACACGCCATTCGTTGTTTGACGCAAATGTGTAATGCTCGATAATTCCTCTGTCGACATCGCCAAAGGCTTCGAACCATAAAGTCGACCGTTAATGATAAACCCTACATAGGCAAAGTGCAGGTGATCCGCCAAGAATCCCGCCAAATCGCGCAAATCAACGTTCTTCGAAGCGAGATGGTTCAGCCTCTTAATCACATACGCAATATCTACTTGCCCCACCATTACCATCGATCTCAAATTGGCATTCACTTCATTAATCACTGGGATCAATAGCAGCACAATCACGATCATCAAGAAATTCAACACCAACACCGAAGTCGAAGGATTCGGAATCTTAAATAACGCCGTAAACACTGTGTAAAACAACAACATATAGATCGCGACGCCCGTAAAACCAACTACTGCATAGGTCGCGAGCTGCAGCCAACGTGATGCCACCGAAATCATGCGGTATTTCAAAATCACATAGAAATATGCCGCAATCGTCGCCCCAATCGACAACGAACCGACCCAAATCCATTTATAATTACCCATCAACGGTAAGACCAAATCCGTCACCAAGGTAAATACGCCCGTAATACCAAAGCCCACCATCAAAAGCAATATAGCATTTTTCGCATGTTTAGACCGCGTATGGCGATACGAATACCAAGAATAAACCAAGAACATCCCATCCGCTACAAAGAAGAAAGCCATATAGATAATGTAGAACAAACCTTTCGTAAGATTGACTACATTGCCCATCACGCTCAAAGTATATGATTCATAAAGCAATGACTTATCATAAACCATCAAAGCCGACAACGCTACCGCACAACATAAGTTGAAAATCGTGAAAGCTTTCCCAGTCTTATAACGCCACGAAGAATATCCTAGCATCCCTACGATCATAAACATCGGCATGATATATATACCATATATCCAATGCTCAACGTTAGTCGCTTCTGGCGACAATGCCAAAAAAGCCGCGATCGAAATTGTCCATAGCATCGCTCCTATTGTCGCAAAGCTAAACCAAAACGACCGCAAGCGATCTGCCCGTGACGAACCAATAAAAATTAGCATTCCGAACACGAAAGCTAATATCGCCACAGTCACTAATAAAATCGAAATTAGACTCACATGACCTCCTATATCTGCAACCAGTTTATCACAAGCATTATTTATCAGTCAAGGAAAATTTACTTTTCGCATAAAAAAGTCCCCCGACCAAACGGCCGAAGGACTCGGATAGGATTGTACTCGGGGTGGAACTACGCGGGCATATCAAGCATGTCGAGCGACGCGCCCTTCTTGCCAGCCACCGAGATCACGCATTCCGGAGCAGCCGCAGATTGCGTCCAACATACCCCATTCCCGTTTACAGGATCCTCAGTGTAGACATGAGGCAGGCCAAGCGATTTGTAAATGTCCCTCATCTCCTGCACCGCCGCATCGACAGTCAGAGACGGTTGCAGCCGATGAGGATCACGCGGATCATTGGGCCAGATGTTTGTCACTGCCGAACGCATCGTCGCCGGTCCCAGTACCCACCAGTCTGCTACGATGACGCCGTTATCGTTCAACATCTCCTTAGCCCTAGCCATCACCGCCATCTTCTCATCCAGTGTCGGCAAATAAGAGATGAAGCCAGTCATCCTAACCACATCGAACCGACCCTCGTACTTAGGATCGCTCATCACATCTACGGCATTTCCCACCACGAAGTCAATACCGTATTCACTGAGCGGCTTCGGCAGAAGCGAGGGGAAATAGTCCAACAGCCGGCTATCCGAATCACAAGCTACGATCTTCTGACCAAGCTGCCCGAGCGGATAATCATAGTGCCGGTACGCCGGACCCAGACCCGCTCCTGCATCGAAGATATTCTTCGCTTTGCGTAGTAAAGTCTGACATACACCATCCGTACCACGCCGCGCTGCATGATTGGGATCTTCCGTAGCAACGACGATCATCCAGTCGTCCATCGGGATCTTCTCGAAGAACTTACCATGTTTGCCAGCCGAGATCGGGATCCCCCAGCCGTCTTTCATCTCAAGAGCAACGCCGAACAGTTTATTGAGCGCTAACCACAAGTACTGATAGAAAAAGCGCGAATTGACACCGTAATCCAGCATCAACTGCGTCAGCCCAAGGTTGCCCGCAAACAGACCGTACATCTCCGGCCAGGTCTCGTCGAGACCTCTCACATCAGCCTTGTAGGCTTCCGAGGTCTTGCTACCATGAACTTTCTCGCAAAATGCGAGAATCCCGGTCCGCACCGCCTCGACCTGCTCCTTCGTGGGCAGCAGACCACTCTTTGCTCGCATGATCGGTTTCCTTCCCAGTTCCTCAGGATCATACTTAGGCAGCGGAGAACCCTCCAACATCAATCTATTGATAGGGTGACGCCAGAAAATCTCTTCCGCCCGCACTGCAGTATTCATAGCGGATACACTCCTTTCCATTTCTTAAAAAACTGGTACGCTTTAGGAATAATTATTCGACTAAGAGTACTCCCTCGACCCCCTTCATTAGAAATATTGTCGAAATAACCATTCAGATTACATACCCCTTGCATATTCATCATACCACAATTCTTTTCAGACCACAATCTACCTTGACTCCGTTAGCATAAGCATATATAATTATATCAAAGCATTACCAATTCATTAACTTAAATGGGGTACACCATGCCAATGAAGAAATATAAACAAAAACTCCTGAAACACCGCATTTGCGCCATAGCACGTGTCATAGCTTGTGTTTCATTTTTGATGCTCACTATTATTGGAGTATCATCACTCGTGCGAGCTATGTCGCTCGAAGAAGTCGAAAACGAAAACGGCATCCCGAGCGTTTGGGAAACAGCTTCGCTTGGCAATCCTGCCACCATCACCGTTCCTATTACTTATTGGGATCAACGTATGGATGATTGTAGCGCCAAGGATCGCCAGTTTGAATGGACCGCTTGCCGGCTTTACGCCAAAGGCATTGTACCGGGTGTAGTCCAAGACAAGCTTGGCTCCGACCGGCTGCCTATCCCGACCTACAGCAACTCAGATGATGCTTGGAATGCTTACCATGATATCTTCACCTCCAGTGTTATTGGCAACAACCCTGTCAAATCTACCGATAATTTCTATCGTTGGTTCCATGAAGCCTACGATGAAAACGGTAAGCAACTTTCGAAACGTTACGATCGTGAAGTCACCTTCCGACGCATTGGCAACAACACTTACGAATATGGCAGTAAAGGCACTTTCCCACTTGATGACGTTAATTTCTCTAAAGGCGACTCTACCAACGGTCAGCACAACTTCCACTTCACCGCTCACCTCACCATCCCGATGAAAATCAGTGCAGACGGTCAAGAAAAATTCTCCTTCAGCGGCGACGATGACGTTTGGGTCTTCCTTAATGGACAGCTCGTCCTTGACCTCGGCGGCCTTCATTCTGATACTCCGGGATACTTCACGGTTAATAAAAACGGTACCATTACATCTGTAGTCGATAACGTTAATGACCAAAAATGCCGCCAAGAAAAAGTCCCCAATCCTAACATAATTGGTTACGATGTTTACAACAGCCGCCTCGAAGATTGCCCCCGTTCCACCAAAACTACTACCATTGATGCCGGTCTTAAACCTGGCGATGTGGTCAACCTAGACTTCTTCTATGCCGAACGCAGTACTAGCGAATCGAACACTCGCATCACCATTTCCAACATGAACTGGCCGATCTCAGCCGATAGTGATCTCAAAGCAAAAATTATCGGTCGAGCCGAAAATTCCAATAGCAACATCGTCGAGTATACTGCTACTATCAAAAACCGTGATCCAGATAACCCTCTCGAGCTCCAACGTCTCGCCTCACACATCACCGAAACTTTCGAAGCTCCTAGCGAAGATGGCACTGCAACTACTACTCATTCCGGCTTCTTACCACTCGATATCAAAACTCTGTACTATTCCGCTACTCCAAACGACCCCGATTCTTGGCAACCAGTAGAAATCTCTGCCCCCTCCAACACGTCTTCTGGTTTCACTCTGGCCGAACCGCTTCACATGGAAAAATCCGGTGAAACTGGCGACACACTTTACTTCCGCTACCTTGCCGAAACTTCCGAATACGATGGCGAGATGACCAACGTCGTCAGCTTCTATACCGAACTTAATGGTGCTTCTGGTGTTACCTACGATTATGCAACCGTTAAATATACTAAACCCGAGAAGCAGCCGCATACCATCACTGTCAATTACGTTGACGAAGAGAATAATCCTCTCGCCGATCCAATCACCGAGTCACACAAAGAAGGGGAACCATACAGCTTCACTTCGCCTGAAATTCCGGAATATACACCCGACCGCGTCATCATCAGCGGCACTATGCCCGACTCTGATATTACCTTCACCGTTGTTTATACTAAAACCATTATCGACGTCCCCGATCCTACTCCTATCACTCATCACGTGACCATCAATTACGTCGATGAGGATAGTAATCCTTTGACCGATCCTTATAGCAAAGATCACGAAGAGGGAAGCACTTATGAAATTACTTCCCCAGAAATTGACAAATATACCACCGATCAACCAGTTGTTTCTGGCACCGTACCAACTGAAGACGTTACAATCACTGTAGTTTACAAACGCGTAGAAGATCCGAAACCACCAGTTACACCAGAAGGCCCGACTACGCCCAGCGAACCAGAAGTACCTACTACTCCCGATCTTCCCGACCTCCCTGACTTCCCAAGCTCCGATATTATCGACGGCGACCTTACCTATACTGGCCCACTCGGCGAGATCACCTATGTACCAAATTCTGGCATCATTAGCTCCACTATGTTGCCACTCTTCGAGCAGTACTTTGCCGATGTGATCCTCTCTCAAGGCGTCGTGTTAGCGTTGCTCTTGATCTTCGCCGGCTCCTTCGCTACTTACTTCTCCCTCCGCCAATATCTCCATTTCACTGTACCAGCCACCGTTACTCGTGGCGCAAAGATGCCCGCCAAAAGCCCCGCCAAGACTTTTACCAAAGCCAAAAGCAAGGCAGTCAAATCCCGTGCTGCAAAAGCCACCAGTAACAAAACTAAAGCTAAAACAGCCTCAGCCCGCAAGGTCAACAAAAAATAAACCGCTATTTTAGCCCTTTATACCCCGCAGAAGCGGGGTATAATTGTATCTATGGTACAAGAATCTTCCTACAAAATCCGCGGTACAAACGTCACCTCACCCTACGAGCCGAAACTAACCCCAGCCGAAACTCGCCTTATCTATAGCCTGCAAAAACATTTTTCGCCCACTAACATCTTTCCAGATTGCTATTTTCTCAAAACCAATTTTCGCACCGAACAAGCCTACAACCCCCAAAACGCCAACTTCGCTCTCGGCGCCGTATCTGACCTACCTGGCTCAGAATACGTCCAGATTGATTGTCTAGCTCTCAACCAAGCTGGACTTTTCGTTTTTGAATCCAAAGATTATAGTGGCTGGATTTATGGTACTGAATCTCAAAAATATTGGACTGAAACCCTTAATTTCGGCCAAGAGAAACATCGCTTTTATAACCCCATTAAGCAAAACTCTCTGCACATCACAAGCGTAGCCCCTCTTGTCCCAGACATACCAATCTTTTCCATCATCGTCTTTGGCAACGAGGCGACTTTCAAAACTCCCTTCAAAACTTTACCAGCTAATTGTCACATCTGCCACCAATCACAAATTCACTCCATTCTCAGCCAAATCTCTGCCCAATCGTCACGTCACCTCAGCGATATCGCTATCCAAGAAATTTCTCAAATTATTCAAAATAACCGCATCATTCCTAACACGTATATTCGCAATTCACATATTTGCACACAAGCTTAACTACATATGCTATGTAAACATCTTCACAGCATTGCATCCGACGACTAGCTTTTCCATAGATCAGCCTAGCAAGAGGCAACGGAGGGGAAGACCGTAGAAGCGATGATCTATATGTGATGGAACAATGGCATCGTCTAAATAAAAGTGAAGAGTATAAACATGGATATTGGTCTCAACAATAGGAGACCAGTAGTTTGCTGTAGCGTCAATATTGGAAACCTGTTGCAGATTAACCACAGGAATAACGGCCCCGGCGCGGAGGAAGTAAAGTATATAGCTTTATTGGCTCATATCTATTCCTATCCTAGTAGCATAAGGCAACGGAGGGGGAAACCATAGGCACGCCAATTATGCGCATCACGCATATTAGTACTTTCGGGCTGTATAAATAAAAAATAGGAATTTGTTGGTGTCATCCCAGCTATCTTAGACGAATAATCTCCTCCTGCGCCTACATTGTAATATTCTGATCCAGCCTTTTTAGTGCCCACTATCCCGGCGCGCGCAAAACGTTCATGTGATAGTTTCTGAGCACTAGCTAACAGGGGTAGGACAGTTTTTGAAACGTTCATGTGAACGCTTCGCTGAGGTTTCCTCCGCGCCGGGCTCGTCTATCCTTTGGCTGCTGGCCAGCAGGTTCTAGAGG
>CAZFGY010000017.1:0-14730 GCA_964518465.1 uncultured Candidatus Saccharibacteria bacterium
CAAAGTCACTTTGCCCGAGTTCACCAATCAGCTTATTACCATCAACCAGTCCATCAAAGCCAATACTAGCTGTTGGAATTAGCTCTGAAGAGGCGGTGCGGGGGGATGATAAAGAAGAGGATGCGGAAGAAGAGAAGGAAGTCACAGCAGCTGAAGAGCTAGGAGTGGAAGACGAAGAGATAGAAGCAGCAGAAGAATGATCATTATTATCCTCTGCTCTAGCATGCGTGGAAGGCAGAACAATGGGACTAACAGTAATAATACTAAGGAGGGCAAGAAGAACGAGACAACCAATCGGTACCCGAGCCCTGATCCAACTTAATGATTTCTTGCTTAGCATAGCGCCCTCCTTAGTATTATTACTGATCTTCCCCCAGGTGGTGCCGCTTTCTCTAGATTCTTTCTTCATACTAGTTTTTTGTATAGCAATAGAGGTGCAATGAAGAGTCTGATCTTTGACTAGGTTTTTCTGATAGGAGCTAACGCTCCTCTCATAAAACCCTAAAAACAAAAACGACACCGCAAGGGGTGTTCAATAACTCGATTTGCAAGCCGTATAGCTTAACGAATCAAATTGACCCTACGGTGTCGTAGCTTTTCGTTGAGCCATACAAGTTTTACGAAAAAACAACTTGCACAAAATCGAATTATTGAACAGTCTTATTGTACCATGAAACTGTTTATACTTATGTTGTAAAAATTACAACATTTATTATTGCACTTTTACGCGTTGCTCGCCAAGTAGTTCAATGAGAGGTTTAGTTAATTCTTCGTCGATTTCGACTTTGAAAGGCAGACGTACTGGTCGCTTACCAGAACTATCTTTGATAACCATAATGATTTCCTGCACACCAGGATTGAGCTCGCAAAGATGGCGAATCTCGGAAAGCGTATCAGCGTCATTCGGATTCTCGACTAGGACATACAGCTTTTCGTTATGAGGATCTTTGGGCGGTGTTACGATGCGACGCACAGGCTCTTCGGGAGCTGGATTTTGGTTTGCGTAGCTGCCATTGTAATTCCTAGCGACTCCACTAGCACGTGAGCTACTACGTCGCGTAGGGCGAGCGGCAGCTTTGGGTAGGGCTAGCTTTTGCCCAGTACTATGATAATTTTCGAGCACTTCGTCGGGGATCACTTCTACAGTATCAGCAATAATTTTAATCTCATTCGTAATATTACCATCTTTGTCGCGAGCGTTGACGCGACCGGTCACTTTAATGACGTTATCTTGCGCCAATTTGGCGCCGACAGATTCATAAAGGCTGGGGAAAACGATAAATTCTTGCTCGGCAATTTTGTTCTCCACTTTGACAAAGGCCATGCGAGTATTGCTCTTCGTCATAATAGTGCGAACAGCGCTAATAATCCCGCCGATTGTGACAGTTTTACCGTCATTTTCGGCAGTCACTAAATCGTAAGGGTGTGTTTGCTCATCAAAATAAACTTCATAGCGATCCAAGGGGTGGCTCGAAATGTACAAGCCCATGAGATCGCGTTCCCAGAGCAATTTTTCTTTGTCGGGGACTTGCCCGGGTGCTGGTTTAATTTCTGGCTCAGGAATCGCACCGGCATCGCCCATAGCTCCGAAGAGGTCAGTCTGCCCAGAGGCAGCATCCTTCTGACGTTTCGCGCCGTAAGCTTGAATTTGCTCAAGGTTGAAGAGGAGGTCGCTACGATCGGCAAAACGGTCAAAGGCGCCAGTTTTGATGGCGGCTTCCCAAGATTTTTTGTTGAATTTGGTAGAATTAATACGCGCGGAAAAGTCACAGACGCTCTTAAAAGGACCGTTTTTGTCACGTTCAGGAATGACAAACTCTTCGACCAAGGCTTTGCCCATATTCTTAATACCAGAGAGACCGAAACGAATGGTGCCCTCACCGCCCACGATACCGAAATCGCCATAGGATTCGTTAATGTCAGGGCCTAAAACTTTGAGACCCATGCGTTTGCACTCAGTAATTTCGATAGCGAGACGATCAGTCCAGCGCATATCGGCAGTCATCAGCGCAGCCATGAAAGCGTCAGGATAATGGGCTTTGAGATAAGCCGTCCAGTAGGCCACGAGACCATAGCAAGCAGCATGAGATTTGTTGAAACAATAATTAGCAAATTCGAGCAGCTGATCCCAGAATTTCTCGGCAATTTCTTCGGTAGCACCGCCCACTTTCACAGCGCCTTGAATAAACTCCGGCTTCACCTTCTTCATCAGATCGATTTTCTTCTTACCGACCGCTTTACGCAAAGTATCAGCTTGACCACCAGTAAAGCCACACCATTCACGGGAGATGTTCATGAACTGCTCCTGATAAATCATAATGCCGTAGGTATCTTTCAGAGAGTTCTCTAAGCCTGGATGCAGATAGGTGATCGGCTCTTCACCGTGTTTGCGACGAATAAAACTATCAATAAACTGCATTGGCCCCGGCCGATAAAGCGCGACCATAGCGATAATATCTTCGAAACGGCTGGCTTTCAGGTCTTTTAGATAACGTTTCATGCCGGCAGATTCCAGCTGGAAGACGCCGGTAGTTTCCGCACGTTGAAGAAGCTGAAAAGTCTTCTCGTCGTCTAGCGGGATCTGAGTGAGGTCGATATCGTTTTTGTAGACTTTACGGATCATGCGCAGGGCGTTGTTGATGACGGAAAGGTTGGACAACCCAAGAAAATCCATTTTCAGCAGGCCCAACTCCTCGACCTGAGTCATCGGGAACTGCGTAGCGATCGGGCCTTTGGCCGAAACTTCGAGAGGCAGGAACTTTTCCAGTTCGTCCGGCGCGATTACTACGCCGCAAGCATGCACGCCGTGGTTGCGAATGGTACCCTCGAGACGGCTGGCAAAATCGAGTACTTCCTTCGAAATGGGGTTGTTTTGATATTCTTGCTTCAGCTCAGGAACGTCCCGAATCGCATCGTTGAGATGGACATGGTGACCTTGAATAGGATCGGGGACAAGCTTGGCTAGTTTGTCGGCTTCAGCGTAAGGCACTTCGAGAACCCGGGCAACGTCACGAACGGCGTTTTTGGCCATCATTTTACCGAAAGTAGCAATGTTGGAAACCCGACCAGAGCCGTATTTTCTTGTACAATATTCGATGACTTCGTCACGCCGAGTATCCTGAATATCAGTGTCAATATCAGGCATCGAGATACGATCAGGATTGAGGAAGCGCTCGAAAAGTAGATCATACTTCAGAGGATCGAGCTCGGTAATTCTCAAGGCATAAGCCAAAATACTACCAGCGGCAGAACCACGCCCCGGCCCGAAGACGATACGCTGACTTTTACCCCAGTTGATAAAGTCCTGGACAATGAGGAAGTAGCCATTGTAACCCATTTTATCAACTACCGAGAGTTCGTAATCGATACGGGGTAAAATTTTCATTTTCTCAGCGGCGCGCTCGGGCGTCTTATCGACCGCTGCCAGGATCTTGCGACACTCTTCGACGCTCAGATCGGTAGTTTCTTCTAGTTTTTTGTTGCCATAGCGATAAACCAGCCCCTGGAAGACTAATTTGTCGAGATAGGACTTTTCGTTCTCGCCCTCCGGAAGTGGAAATTTCGGGATCAAAATCCGACCAAGCTGCAGGTCGACGTTACAGCGGTCAGCAATACGCCGAGAATTACGCACGGCTTCAGGACAATCTTTACCCCAGCGCGCAATAATTTCGTCTGGCGGAATGACGTGGAGCTCGAACTCCTTGAGCGACATACGATTGGGGTTGGCGAGGTTTGAGGCGGTGCCAACACAGAGCAGAACCTCATGAGCGTCCTGGTCTTCGTGGTGGAGATAGTGCGCATCACAGGTGACCACGAGCGGTAAGCCAGTTTTCTTGGAAATCTCTTGCAATTTGAGGTTAATTTGGTTCTGCACATCCCAGTGTGTGGGCGATTCCGGATGACCATGGTCTTGCATTTCGAGGTAAAAACGGTCTTGATAAACTTTCGCATACCATTCAACCAGCTCCATCGCACGTTTATCATCGTTGGCGCGCAAAGCTTCAGAAATTTCTGAGCCCGCACAACCAGAGAGGCAAATAATGCCCTCGTTGTATTGTTCCATGATGCGGTGGTCGATGCGGGGTTTATAATAGCGCCCATGAATTTCCGCCTCAGACATGAGATGACAAAGATTCTCAAAACCCTGATTGTTCATAGCGAGCAATGTAATATGGAAGCGTTGTTTATCGTGAGCCGGATCGTGATCTTCCATGGTACGCGCCGCCACATAAGCTTCGAGCCCGAGAATCGGCTTGATACCGTTATCATTGCAGGTTTTATAAAGCTCGACGAGGCCACTCATAGTGCCATGGTCCGTTACGGCGACGGCTTCCATGCCCTGTTCTTTGACAAATTCCACCAGCTCGGGCACCTTAGTAAGGCCGTCGAGCAAGGAATAATGGGTATGGTTATGAAGATGGACAAAATCGCTAGGCTTCAGCGGTTCGCCAGCCTTGGTTACCTCGGTCATGGTTTCATTATAGCATAGATTTTTTCTGGTATAATGGTTGATTTATTGTAAAAAACCATAAAAAGTATTGACTTTTTGGATAATCTGTGCTACAATTAGGGTATGATCTAGCGAAAAGTGGTCATCTTGATCATTTATGAGGTAGATTTACAAGTACCTTGATAAGCCGTTTTAGTTCGTTGCACTGGAGCCTGTTCTTCAAGGCTTAAGTGTTGATATATAGAGTACGTGATTGTTTCAGATTTTGAAGGAGGGTAAAAATCATGAAAAAATCTTTGGTCGTTTTGACCGCGTGTGCAGTATTATCGACTGTATTGCTCTTGATTTGTGCTGTCGGACTGTTTGCTGTTCATCAAGATCTTAATACGATAATTACAGCTAAGCAGAATGTGGGCAGACAGACAACGACTACTAAGAACACGAAACAAGAAACAACGGATTCGACCGGAACCGGCACAGGATCGCCTAGCATTCCTGATCCCGCTACATTTCCCAGTGAACCCAGGAAAGAGGAACCTCAACTGAAAGTTCCTGATCCCTCTACATTTCCCCGTGAACCCAGGAAAGAGGAGCCTCAACTGAGCTCCGCTGATCGCCCAGACAATGACGAGCCGGAGCAGGACATCAAGATGAGCGATGAGGATTTTATGCACCTGTTGACTGAAACCGTCGAGGATGCTGCTGCTAAGGCCGGTTTTGATACCGATCAAGCTGCCAATTACTTACTTGAAGTACGCGGAAAGAACGCAGGGGAAGTGAGGGATGCGTTTCGCACTCGGGATGTGCGGTCATTGAACTATGTATTCGCGCATGTGCTAAAGATTAATGATGCTGTGGATTCGGAACACTTTGAAATCACCGTAGAACCGTTCTCTGCCGTCAGCACTGCTAAAATGCCCGAGAAATTTATTGCTCATGGATACACTACTCATTACGACACTACTATTGAGGCAGGCGACTTAGTAGTGTTCACATGTGGCAATGTAGACCAGTTTACGATGGCTCAGAATAGACCCCCAAGAGTTTATGTTTACGATGTGATCAAAAAACAGCAAGATTGGCCTAGCCCCAGCGCGAACTCATAAACGGCAATTAACCCCCGACTATATAATGGTCGGGGGTATTGCTATGTAAAACTTTAGATCTATTTTGTCTTTTTGGCGGATTTTTTCGCACGCACAGCAGCTTCTTTGGCGCGAGTAGCCTTCGCTTCGGCGGTCGCAGCAGCTTCAGCAGCTTCGCGAGCCGCAGTCTCGGCGGCATCACGCGCGGCGTCTTCTTCCGCATAGCGACGTTCTTGGTTCTCGATGACGCGATTGGCAAATGTCTTGACAATTCCGCCTACTGATGTCATTCCTTTGACGTTATCGACGATGTCGTCGGCTTTAGTAGCGATTTGTTGGCCGGTCGCGACGATTTTCTGGGCTTCTTCGGTCAAGCGAATGAGCTTAATGGCGAGAATAATTCCCGCGATTAAGAAAATCAAGAGCGCGATCGAAAGCATGATTACTAAAATCCATTCAGCTATATTCATTTTTACCTCCTAAATAATTAATTACCTCGCTTCTTCAAGCATTTTAGCTACGTCACTAGCATAATCTTCGTGATCGAGGACATAACGCAGATGGGCGAGGAAATAATTTTTCGGGTCGCCAGTGGTCATCCAAGTGCCGGAAGTTTTTTGGACGTAAACGCGATTCGTAGGAATGAGACGAGCGATAGCGTCGGCGGTCCAGAGCTCACCATCGAGGCCGATATTTTTCGGATCAAGATAGGGGAAAATTTCCGGCGTGAGAAGGTAGCGGCCATAGGAAGCAAGGTCAGAAGGAGCGTCTTCGGGGGCGGGCTTTTCGACCAAACCGCTCAATTTATCTCCATCCAACGAGATAGAGGCATATTTTTTGATTTCTTCGTGGGGTACTGGCTGACCCGCAATGATGGCAGCGGCATCAGGATGGGCAGCAAAAGCTGTCAACAAATCTTTGACGGCACTTGAGCCAAAGACGACGTCGTCAGAATAAAGCACTACGAAAGCTTCGTCGTCCTGGATGTATTTGCGCGCGGAAGCAATCGGTGAGCCATTACCATAAGGATAGGAAGGGTCCTGCTCGATGACGGTAATTTTAGGGAAGTTGAGTACCTTCTCGACCGCAGCATAGCGATCGTCCTTGCCCTGAGCGTGAAGCTGTTTTTTGATTTTGATGACGGCGTTGTTGAAATAATCTTCGTAAATCGGTTTGCCATCAGGCGTGGCGACGATAATAATCTCTTTAATACCCGCTTCGGTACACTCTTCCACGACGAGCTGCATGATAGGCTTAGCGCCGATCGGCAGCATGGCCTTAGGTACGGTTTTGGTAATTGGCAAATATCGACTAGCAAATCCAGCATCGGTAATGATTGCCTTAGTGGGGATACGATATTCCATAATAATCTCCTTGAAATACCTTCATTATAGCACAGGCTAGGATCTTTGCGCACTTTTCTTGGCGCTGCGAGGCCGGCGCGCTTGCTTGGCAGCTTCCGAGCGAGCTTCACTGTCTTCCAGTTTCTGAGTGCGGTTATGCATGGCGTAAATTAGGCTAGAAACGCCTAAAATCATCATGTAAGCACCGAAGAAGCGAATGAAATCAACGTTGGTGAGGTGGCCAGAGTTAAGAATCACAATACCGAAAACGATGCCACAAATACCACAGAGCACCCAAATGAAACGATCAGTCGGGTCGACAGTAGTACGGAAGCCAATGGCGAGCTCGAAGAAACCGCGCAGCGCCGTGTAGGCCGAAAGCAGATAGAGGTGAGTAGCCATGGATTGGTCCGAGAAAAAGAGTAAGGCGAGACCAAAGCCGGCGTCAAAAAGGGCAACCAGGGTCGCAACCAGCCAACCGTCTTGATTGCGGCTACGATAGAGCGAATTAGCAAATTCGACGACAGCGAGCGACAAAAGCAATACGCCGATTACAGGTACGAGGTCGCCAGAACGTTCGTTGGATGTGAAAAGAGTCAAGCAACCAAAAAACAGGGCAATAATTCCCTGAAAAAAGAATACTAGCCAATGGCTATCAATATATTTACGCTTAATATGGGCCATAAAAATCTCCTATTTGTTCTATTTTAGCATAAAAACTTTAGACGTGGCGAACTTTTTTGCGCACGGTTTCGATCAGCTTGGTCACAGCGTAACGAGCTGGTTTTAAGACGAGGTCGTGGGCAGGCGTATATTTCAGCTCTTCGACGCCGAAGCCACGTTTGAAGCAGGAGACGCCATAGAAGCGGTGGTGAATCTCGGTTTCTTCGACAATACCCCAGAAATTGTAGCGCTTAATTCCCCTCTGACGGGCGTCACGCATTGCTTCCATATGCAATAAGGGGGCACCAGACAACTTAGTGCCTAGCTCGGAAGAGACTCCGTAGTGATAGGAAGCTTCGTTGCCATAAAAAATCATAAAGTTCTGAGCGAGGATTTCGCCTTGATATTTCGCCGTATAGAGAACCGCCTCACCGTGCGGGGCGAAAGCGGCGAATTGTTTAGTCAAAAAATCCTCGGAAAAGGCAACGAAGCCGTGACGCCCGGCTGTTTGGAGCTCAATTTGGTAAAACTCGTGAATGTCGCGCGGATCAGTGCTTTTTTCGATGGTAATTTCGTTTTTGGCACCTTTACGCAAAGCGCGGCGCAAGCGCTGACGCATGCCTTTCAAGATTTCCTCTTCGTCTTTTTCGAGGTTCAGAATGCCGGCAAACTCGACCGAAAGATACATTGGCGCTGGTCTAAGTCCAAGCTCATACATCAAGCTCATACTTTCCGGCGATTTTTCGAGTTGAGGGCGGACCCGTACAAAAACACAGTGATGCTTCTCGCCGGAGAGACGGATGTCAGCAAAAAGCTCGTCCACGAGAGCGCGGTTGTTCCAATCTAAAATCGGTCCGCCCGCAATGGCGAGATGGCGGCCGCGCTTGGCTGCTTCGACGACGCCGGCATAGGCGGCAATGATTTTACCATCTTGATCTAGGGCAATTCGACGAACAATTTCATTACCACGACTTTTGTAAAATTCATAAAAATCCCAAGATTGCAAAAAGTTCGCCTCGGGATGGCTCGTGACGAAGTGGTCCCAATCTTCACGATTCTTAGCATCGGTGATTTGGATAGGGCTTTTGTGCGGTTTAGATGCTTCGTCTGATTTGCTCTCTGACATTGTGCTCTCCTTTTATCTATTTTAGCATAAAAACGCTGACCTTTATTCAGCTCTTCATTACACTATTTTACTAGCAGGTGTAACATGGATTGATGCATGGGCATGGGTATGTGTATTGACTTTTTAATTAAGTATGTTATAATGGATAGTGAAGCCTTAGAAAACACTTCGAGGCGTTTTTGGCGCGATGTGTTTTGCTAAAATTTAGCTTTGTTGTTTGAAAGGAAGGGATTGATCGTGAAAATAGGTTTCGGTGGGAAGATGTATGACCTCGAAGATCTTATCGCGGCGGCGGAAGGTTCTACGCATAGTGCAAAGGGCGCAACAGCTAAACGCAAAGAAGTAAGCCGTGTTTTCGGCGACGGTATTCATGGTCCCAGCGTAAGGCGGCTGTTCTTGCGGGATTTAAGTGCGGATATCGCAATTGCGCCACGCAACCCAACTTCTGGCACGACATCGGTAAGGATTACTGGTCCTGCAGAATTGGTTGACCAGGTGCAAATGACCCAATGTGGTGATAAGTTGATTCTTGCCACTCCTGGAGAGGGTAGATCTGGTGACAACATGGTTTTTATCGGTGGTTGTAAAGGAATTACAATTCGGCAGAACAGAATCGGAGGTAGTATATTAAATATTGGCTCAGTTATAGTTGATACCCCCCGGCTCCGTATTGAGATTGCTGCACCTACCGATTCCAATATTGCTGTTTTCAACTGCAATGGCAAAATTACAATAGGCGATTTCTCTGGCGATCTGGAAACCAACCTTGTTACCGCAGATATGAAAGTTGTCAGTATCAGCAATGTAAGGGCTCAAGTTTCCGGATCGGGCGATCTCCATATTGATCGCGTCAGAGGTAATGTCGACTTAGAGATTACCGGCAGTGGAGATATCAATATAAACGGTGGCGAAATTGATAAGCTATATGCTCGAGTAACTGGTAGCGGCGATATTGTCGTCGATGCTACGGTTAGAGATGTATCAGCTTTCGTGACTGGAAGCGGTGATATCACTGTGTCAAGGGCTACCGGTGATGTCGCCAAACGGGTAACTGGTAGTGGCGACATTCGTATCAATGAGCGGTAATTAAAAACCACTTTCTCACCAAGAATCCCTTAGCCCACAAAGGTCGTCGCAATGTCGGCGGCCTTTTTGCTCTTTTCTAGAGATGACGTCTTTTCTTGCGGATAGTTTCGATGAGTAAAGTGATCAGGTAGCGAAACTTTTTGATCACAAGATCCTGTGCGGGAACAAATTCAACCACTTCGCCGCCGAAGCCGGTCTTGAAGGTAGTGACGCCAGCATAGCGATGCTGCTTCTGGCCGGGAGGAGCGATTCCCCAGAGGTTAAAACGTTTGGTGCCTAGTTGTTTCAGGTCACGCATGGCTTGCCAAAGCAAAGCATAGGCGCCGGGCAATTTATAGTTGAGCTCAGTAGAGGCTGCTTCAAAATACTCAGCTTCAGCCCCGTCAATCAAAATCAAACCATAAGCAATTGGTTCGCCCGTGGCGGTTTTGGCAACATAGAGCCGCGCGTTGTCCCCGAAAGCCTCACGCTCGGCGAGCAAAGTCTTCAGATCGGGCGGTACAAAATGCTGACGCAAGGCGGTCGCGGTCTGAGCCGCATGAAATTCTTCGAAACGTTTTTGGCTATTTGCAAAATCCACGACAATGCCCAATTTGCCCGCCCGCCGCACTTCATAGCGAGTTTGGCGGCGCATTTCGCTGAGCAACTCTTCTTCACTTTTGGTGAGGTCGATCAAAACGGTGTGTTCGGCGTGGAGATGCATCGGTGCCTTCCTGCAACCGCAGCGTCTCAGCTTAGCAAGGGCTGTCGCGCTAGAACGCAGTTGTGGACGTAGGCGCACGAAAACACATTTTTTTCGCTTGGCGGTTTCTCTGAGGACTGCAAAAGCACGGTCGACTTGGTCAGAATTTTGCCAGTCAATCAGTGGACCGCCGGGGACTTCGAGATAGCGGCCGCGTTTGGCATTTTTAACGATCGTGAGGCACCAGCCATCGGGATCAATAGTGGTATGAATCACTTCGTGGCCGATTAGTTGGTTGGTCTTGGCCCAGGTCGGCGATTGGAGAAAATTGGCCTCTGGAAAATGCCTCTGGACGTTCTGCCACGCTATGTCTTCGGAACCGCTACTCATCGCCAGCCTCCTGTAAATGTTCGGCGATCAAAGTGCGGGCTTTTTCGAGCTTCTGCTCAGGATACCAGGTGGGGAGATTGATAATTTCCTCAGCGACGCGCACCGTAGCTGGACAGTCCTCGGCAGGAAAAGTTACTTCATCGGCATAGCGAGCGGGCGAGACCGGCGTATCGTACCAAATTTCGCGCAAATAATAACCATTTTTCTCCAGCTGATCGAGGAGCGCCGAGCGCCGCTTGACAAGATAATGCTCACGAAGGGGTGTGTTTGGCAAGTGGTTTAGCTCATGCAGAGCTAGTTTGGCCTGCCAATGAGTCAAGCGAGTAGTGAGATTAAGCTTAGCATCAGCTGAGCGTTCAACGAAATGTAACTTGACTAAGCCCCCGATAAAAATTCGCCCGAGACCGATGCGCCACAAACCGCGTGCGAGACCACCAAAGACAGGATACCAACGGTCGCGCAGGCGCGAGGCAAGATTCGGCTTCTGGGTCGGCTCGGGAATTTCCTGGAGAGGTTCACTACGCCAAATTGCAGCGCCGCCCGAGATAGTATCAATGGCTTTACCTTTTCCAAAAGATAGCGCTGCGGCTTGGCCGACAGTGCCAATTTCCCTGCCGTCAGGGTAAAAACGGCCGGCTGAGTGGGCAAGATCTTCGATGATGACGAGATGATTTTTCTCGGCAATTGACTCTAATTTGGATATGTCAAGCGGTAGTCCAAGTGTATTTTGGACTATAATACCTCCATTGTAGCACACTTTAGCAATTTTGTCAAGATGTTTGAAGTCATATTGCAAAGTTTTAGGATCAATATCGGCAAAAACAGGGGTGCAACCGGCGGCTTTGATGGCGCGAACAACAGCAATACAGGTTAGGCCTGGCAGAATGACTTTGCTACCAGTAGGGACCGTAGCTTGGATGGCGGCACAGAGCGCAGAACGACCGGTGTGATAAAGGCGAATATTTGATACAGGGGCATGATAACGTTTCGCAAATGCCTCTTTTAGCTTGACAGAATCATCTTTTTTACCCCAAGCAAAAAGATGACGCAAAGTCCCGGTAAAGGAATAATTGGAGGCTTGACCAAGAAAAATCATGATTTTGATTTCCTGGTGGGGTTGGGGTGCTTTTTTGACTTATCGCTGCGTAATTTACGTTTGGCTCGCTCGAAGCGGCTGACTTTGGGCACAGAAGCCGTCGTGATCGCTTCGCGGCGAGGTGAAGAAAGATCAAGTTCCGTCTTCTCAAAGTCTACACCGGCGAGACTCTCGGTAATGCTAGTAGAAAGCTTGCGCTGTTTGGAAGAGGGGACAGCCAGAGCTGCAGAAAGGCTGGTGGTGTCGGGGACGCTAGGGCCAGAGGCTTTTTTCATGGCCATCGACGCGGAGATTTTGGTAGTGTCGGGGACGCTAGGGCCAGAGGCTTTTTTCAGCGCCATTGAAGCCGAAACGTTGGCAGCTTGAGTGACTTCGGCTTTTGGGCTCACCTCGGGTGGCTTTTTATAAGCACGGAAAATCGCTCGTGCAAGTTCATTGGGATGGGAGATATAGGGAGCATGGGTCCAATTGGGGTAAATTTCGAGAGTACTGTCTTTGATTTTTGCATGCATGATTTCGGCCTGGCGAGGCGGGGTCACAGTGTCGGCAGCTCCCCAAAGAATAGAGGTGGGCGTCGATACTTTAATCAAATCCAAATTCTTATCACTGCTGAGCATGTTGCTAAGGGTCTTTTTCATATTTTCTGGGGCACGCGCGTAATCGGAGGCGCCGGTAAGTTTATGCCAAATGCGCGCAAGTCCGGGGATCTTCTTCAAAAAGCCAAAATAGTGCGAGATACCTTTGACGACGTCACGCTTCGAGGAAGCTTCATAAACACCAGCCGCGTCAAGCAAAATCAAGTGTTTCAGCTTCTCTGGGCGCTGAACACAAAGGTTGAGCAAAATACGACCGCCGTTACTATGGCCGAGTGCGACGGCACCGTCGGGCAAGTTACGGTCGGCCCAGCTGACATACTCATCAATCGTCCAAACCTTTTTCGAGGAAGTAGTCAGGCCCGGTACATTGAGCATTTCTACGCTGATGCCCTGCTTTTCAAGCAGAGCAATGGTATTAGTCCAAGGGGCGGTAGTATAAGTCCAGCCGTGAATGATGAATAATTTCGGCTTTTTCATTCTAGGCCCCATTTCTGGCGACGCTTGACAGCCGCAGGTTCGCGACGGGGTAATTTGGCAGCATCTTCCGGATTCTCGAGTAATTTTTCGATGATCCATTCGAGATAATGACTACCCTTGAAAATCAAAACTTCTTCGCCCGTGGTGTTTTTCTCGATGAATTTAAGGGCTTTTTTCGGATCGAGTGTAGTGCGGGTCACGATGCCAAGCTCCTGCAAGCGGGGGGCGGTGAACTCCTTGGTACGTCGACCAACCAGAATGACCATTTCAGGATTCACATCGGCGATAAGATTGGCAAGTTTCTTGTGTTCTTCGCCCTCGATAGAGCCCTGATCGACAATATCGCCAATGATCAACCATTTATGCCCGGCTTTGAGGTCGCGCGCCATTTCTAGAATAGAGGCGGCGCTAATCATATGAGCATTATAACTGCTGTCGATAATTTTCAGGCCGCGCTTACCCAGGAAATAAGAGCTACGCCCAGGCGGCACTGGTAAGTCATGAAAATCGGTACGCAAAGGAATACCTAAGAAACGAACGAGGTCCTCGAGCATGAGTAGCTGAATGGCAAGATCGCGCGGCTGGGGCTGAGAGAAGTGGAAAGAGGCGGATTCGAAGATAAAATCGGTACGGGTAGGATAAACATTGTAGCGTTTGAGCTGTTTTTTGCTGAGAGCAATTACCTCGGCCTTGATACCTTTGGTGGCTTTTCGCATGACCTCTGAATCAGCGTCGATGTAGACACGCTTGGTCGTATTGGCCGGTAAAGTGGCAAATTCATGGGCGATCGCTGCCTCGAGCGAATCGAATTGGCCATCCTTGACCTGTTGCTGGAATTGCACAGCGTGAGAAATACCAAAGGTGACCCAGAGTGTGACCTCTGGCTTCAGCCAAGTGGCAAGGAATTCGGTTTCACGCGGGCGCTCGCCGTCAATTTCCACGACATAGAATTCTCCAGAGCGATGATAATAGCAAGCGCGAATCGGTGCGAGCAGAAAGAGCTGAATCCAGCGTAATTTCGAGCCACGAACACCTTTCAGACCTAAAAGATCGAAGGCGATGCCGAAGGCAGAGTTAGCATCATGAGAATAGTGAGCGCGGTCGCCCAGCTCAAATTCGATCAAGTGCAGCATAGTAGTCTTGCCGGCCGAACCGGTCACGGCAATGACACGAGGATGCCAGCGACGGAGGGCGAAGTTCGCAAAAAACCGAAAATAGCCTGCAGCGACAAAATAGAACCTCTTCTTGAACCTCGTTGCTAAAGTCATGCTATGATTATAGCACATAATGGCCGGCTAAGTACGAAAAAGCACCTAGAACGAGCTGGTCCTAGGTGCGATTTTTTACATTTTGATTTCAGCGTCAACGCCGGCTGGCAAGGAGAGATTCTGGAGAGAATCAATCGTCTTCGGAGTCGCGTTGCTGATGTCGATGAGGCGCTTGTGGACTTTCATCTCGAAGGCTTCGCCACCGGTCTTGTAGACGTGTGGAGATTTGACGACGGTGAAAGTGCTGCGCTTAGTTGGCAGAGGCACTGGTCCGGAGACAGTGGCGCCGGTGCGAACGGCAGTGTCAACGATTTGTTTAGCGCTTTGATCAATTACGCGGTGATCATAAGCTTTGAGACGGATGCGGATTTTGAGGCCTTCATCCTTTTTAGCTTCGGTCATTTTATCCTTTCTTCGCCTTATAACCTCAGATAGCCTCTAGACGGGCCGTCAATGAGTTTTTAAGGC
>CAZFGY010000018.1:0-13826 GCA_964518465.1 uncultured Candidatus Saccharibacteria bacterium
ATAGCCTAAGTAGAGACTAGGCAACGGAGAGGAAGGGCACTGTTTCTGCCCTCAGAGTAAGCACCAAGTCTGATATTTGCTTGGTCAAAGACCAGTAAGGACGATCGGAGGACATCAGTAGCATAAGATGTCCAGAGACTGCCACGTTGTCCGCTAATGGGCTGTAAACCATCTACAATCCAGACATCGCCGCTGCGGACTATTATTCTTCCTATCCTAGTAGCATAAGGCAACGGAGGGGGAAAGACATAAAACGTTCAACATTACGAGTAGGACCGGAGCTGTTTGGTCCGAGCTCGAGAAAGTAGGAACGAGTATTATGTGTAACAGTTTGTGACCACCAATATCCAGTCATGCCGTCATTACGAGCTTTATATTGGCTGACGTTAATATTCCCGGCGCGCGCAAAGTGTCCGCAGCGGGTACTATGAGGTGAAAAGGACTCTATATAAGCCAGTAGGAGAGCGTGGATACATACACGCTGGTTTATCGAATGCGATTAGCGAATCGTTTTATTTAGGTGTATATAGTGGTTGGATAAGTGCTATTCCTAGTGGTCAGCGCTATGATGGTCAACCTCTCCGTTGCCTAGTCTCTACTTAGGCTATAGGTATGAGAGAGCCACATCACACACTACACCCATCTTTTCCATAGATCAGCCTAGCAAGAGGCAACGGAGGGAAAAGCCAGCAATTTTTTGATAGGTGTTAGATGGGGAAACAGTCGAGGGATGAAAGTGAAAATCCTGCCCACGAAGAATATCAGAGGTAATAATAGGAGACCAGAGAAAGGCATCTCCGCTGGTATTTCGTACTTGTTGAACGCTTCGCCAGGGGAGTATTAATCCGGCGCGGAGGAAACCCCATCCTTCCTATCCTAGTAGCATAAGGCAACGGAGGGGGAAAGCAATCATTTGGGCGGTAGCAACGTCGGGAGCAAGACCGATTGTTATTACATAAAGATAGTATGCAGAAAGCGAACCATTTATGCGTGAAACAGTATTGGACCAATATCCAGCGCCACCTACGCTACGAATTTGCCGGTTACCTTTCCACGGGTCAGCATTACCGGCGCGCGCAAAGTACCCCATAGTCTAAGTAGAGACTAGGCAACGGAGGGAAAAGGCACCGAAGCGATAATGGACGTAGGAGGGGAAGACTTCCCCGTAATGAAAGAGGACGCTCTGGGCGTTGATCTTAGAATTAACGATAGAGGACCAAGAGCGTGCATCGGCACCAACATGCCGAACCTGCAGGGTGCCAGACCAAGGATAGACGTACCCGGCGCGGAGGAAGTTGAACTTGTAACACGGTTTCAAGTTCAATGGGTACTTTACAGAGATAGAATTGTGGATTGAAGTGTCTAATTAAGTTATTCTGCGCGCGCCGAAGTAATGCATCCATAAAATTTTTATTAACCTTGACGGAGCATTGGTTTGGCGTATAATGAGCTTATCTTTATAAAAAATAAACACAAAAAAGAGGGTCTCCACATGAAAGAAAAACATCGGACGGGTATTTTAATGGTAGGGAGTGCGGTTTTTGCGGCGTTCTTTATGGCTCTGGCTTCGGGCTTGATTGATGCGGAAACGTTTGCGCTGGGGTCGGGAGCGACTGCAAAAGTAGCAGAAGATGCGAACCATTAACCGTAATGATAGATGGGGGCGTCTTGATTCGAGAGGGAATTAAAACAAGCTGGGGAGGGGCTTGTTTTTTTGTAAGCCGTGTCGGAGGGTTGCTTTTTTGCGGGAATTTTAGTAAGATATTATGTAATGGATAATGACGAAGAAGATATCTTAAGGAGCAAGAGTGTGATGCTTGATCCGGGGGAGCCAGCGGCCGATGAATTGGCGGCTGAGGATGATTTTTCTGATGAAGAGCTGGCGATTACCGCGGATAATGTTGATGCTTTTGCGGATGATTCAGTACGAATGTATCTGAGGGAAATTGGGAAGATCCCACTTTTGACTCAGGAAGAAGAATTGGAGCTGGCGAATCGGGCGATGGAGGGGGATAAGAAAGCCAAAGATAAACTGGCTGAGGCAAATATGCGTCTAGTCGTGAGTATTGCGAAGCGTTACGGCGGGAGAGGGCTGGACTTTTTGGATTTGATTCAAGAGGGAAATACCGGCTTGCTGCGGGCAGTGGAGAAGTTTGACCCGTCAAAAGGGTTCAAGTTTTCTACTTATGCGACTTGGTGGATTCGGCAGGCGATTACGCGCGCGATTGCTGATCAGGCGAGAACGATTCGGATTCCGGTGCATATGGTGGAGACGATCAATAAGGTACTGCGGACGACGCGGCGGTTGACACAAGAATTGAATCGTGAGCCGACCAATGAGGAAATTGCTGAAGCGATGGGGATGGATGTCGATAAAATTGAGTATGTGATGCGGATTAAGCAGGATATTGCTTCTCTGGATGCGAGTGTGGGGCGTGATGGGGATGATGAAGAATCGGTGTTGGGCGATTTTGTGGAGGATTCGGAGCGGGATTCGCCAGAAGATGCGACAGCAAATCAGATTTTGAAGGAGCAGATTGCGGAGATTTTGACGACATTGTCTGAACGTGAGCAGAAGATTATTCGTTTGAGGTTTGGTATTGGTGGGGGTCGGCCGCATACTTTGGAAGAGGTAGGAAATGAATTTTCGGTGACAAGGGAACGGATTCGTCAGATTGAAGCGAAGGCGCTTTCTAAGTTGCGCAAGCATAAGCAGACGAAAAAGTTGCACGGATATTTGAAGTAAGGGCGAGAGGAGAATGAATGCAGTTGACATTGTTTAGATTGATGGCTGAAGCGCAAAAGGTGGAGACGAGCATCTTGCCAGATGATTTGGGGGTAGAGGGGATTTTGAAGCTGATACTCAATATCTTGGTCTATGGTCTGGGGGTGGCGGCAGTGCTAGGGGTGATTATTGCGGGTATTCTGTATATGACAGCGCGGGACAGCGAAGCGCAAGTGGCTGCAGCGAAGAAACGTTTGTACGAGATCGTGATTGGGTTGATTGCGTGGGCGGTGATGTTTGTGATTTTGAACTGGTTGATCCCGGGCGGATTGAGCTTTAGTTAGAGCTTTCGATGAGAAAATTACTGATTGTTTATAATCCTCAGTCGTCAAAACACGATGCGATTCAGAAGGAAGTGCTAGCGCCGGCGCGGAGGTTGCGCGGGTTTTTGGTGGGAAAATATGAGGTGAAACCGACGAGCTTTGCGAAAAACGTGAAGAATTTGGAGCGTTTGATTGAGGATGAAGATCTTGTGGTAGCGGTGGGGGGAGATGGAACGGCTTCGATTGCGTTGAACGCTTTGATGTTGACGGGGAAGAAAGCGGTTTTTGCGGCACTTGGTTATGGTAATTTTTGCGATATCGCGAGAATGCTGGGTATGAAGCGGCCGGTGGAGTATGGTGGTGAGTATATCGGAGGATTGACTGATATTATAATGGCGTATGAAGCTGGTAAAACGAGAGAGGTTTATCCGCTCGAGGTGCGAGTAAATGAGGAACATTGGCGATATGCGCCTTGCTATATGTCGGCAGGACTTTTAGCATGCGCGACGGAGATTTTTGAAGAGCCGAAGGTGCGGAAGAAATTGCGACGCGGACATGATGGGGCACTTTACTCGTTATATTTGGCTGTGAAGTGGTACTTAAAGAATCGAAAAAATACTTTTTTACCAAAGATGTCGATGAATGGAGTTTTGGTGCCAGAGGGAACGACGGATTATATGGCAGTGAATGGTCCGACTTTGGCAAAAATTATGAAGGGGGGAAAATGGTGGCAAGAACCGGAGCAGTTTGGCAGTACGACGCGGAGACTGGGGAAGTTTTGGCGAATGGTGAGGTTTGGGCTGAGGAGTGTCATCTGTGGTGTACCTCTGAAGGAATCGAAAGAAGACGTGCTAGAATTTAAGGAAGAAAGCACGATTGAAATACAGGTGGAGGGAGAATTTGAGAAGCTGGAGGGGGTAAAGAAGGTGGAAGTTCAGAAGTGCGGGGTAGCAGTGCGTGTGGTAGGGAAGTAGCCTATCTCTCTTTTCCATAGATCAGCCTAGCAAGAGGCAACGGAGGGGAAAGCCGTACATACGTTGGTTGATACGAGAGGATTGAAGGCCTGTAGTGGTAAAAACAAGGTCATGAGCAAATCCAACAGACGTAGCAATGGAAGACCAAATGTAGGCATTATGAATGCTATTAAAATTTTGAGCATGAGCCCTTGGATCAACACTCCCGGCGCGGAGGAAGTATATATTCTTATACCTATAGCCTAAGTAGAGACTAGGCAACGGAGGGGAAAGCTCCAGAAACGTCGAGATCCGTCTCCATGATAAGCTGGATTAATCTTTGAAGGAATATCTAAATAAAAAACTCTAAACACGCTATTGTCCGCCAGGCTTGACCATAAAGCATTAAATGAACCTACTGCATTAAAAGATTGTTCGCCTATATGAGGATGTCCGCTGCGGACGCTTTGCGCGCGCCGGATATACAGCTACTGCAATAGGTCATCAAGTGCTTAGAACCGTAGGTCGTGAAGCGGATATTTGGTCACTTGTCGCTAGCTCTTCTACTCGTGCTAGGTATCTTTATCTCGACCCAGAAAGTACCTATCCTTCTTATAGTTATAATCGTTCCGACGCTTACCCCCTCCGTTGCCTTATGCTACTAGGATAGGAAGAATGATGAAACATGCCATACCTATAGACTAAGTAGAGACTAGGCAACGGAGGGGAAAGGCATCAAATCCCTGCACAAAACTTTTTAAAACGACTTCAGCTTGATCTGCCAGAAGATTCCTACCCGCCACAGAAGCCCATACGCGCACATCTTTGCCTATGTGGAATATGCCACTTTTGGCCGTTCTTCCAATGTCAGATCTACCGCTGCGGACGAGATGGCTAAGAATTCTTTTTTACGAAGGGATTAGGCGTTTAGAAGTCGATGGCGCTGAGGATGGTTTTGAGCTGGTCGTAGAGGTGGTCGGGGGTGCTGTCGTTTAAGATATAGTAATCAGCGGCGGCGATGGGGCCGCCTTTTTCGACGCCTTCGATCTCACTGCGGTCGCGTTCGCGGACTTCGGCGGCGGTGAAAGGACGCGAGGCGCGGTGCGCGAGGCGGTCGTAACGGAGGTGTTTGGGCGCGACAATGGCGATGACGGTGATTTCGCCAGGGAATTCGTGCTTAAAAATTTTGTACTCAGTCCAGGAATAGACGCCGTCAAGGACGATGCGCTTTTGACCGGCGGCGATGAGATCTTTGGTCTCGGAGACGGCTTGGCGAGCGACCCAATCTTTACCTTCGGTGCGACGAATTTCTTCGCGGAATTTGCCTTGAGTTTCCGGAGTGATTTCGAGACCGCGTTTTTCCATTTCTTGATAGAGTAGGCCGCCAAAGTAGACTTTAGGAATTCCGCGCGCAGTGAGATAATCGACGGCGAGAGTTTTGCCGGTGCCGCTCATGCCGACGATAGCGAGGATTTTGACGTCGCGGTTTAGTTTCATGTTCTTTATTATAGCATGCTATACTGGTAGCATGAAGCGATTAGTGATTATTGACGGAAAATCAGTGTTTTATCGGGGATATTATGCGATGGGGGCCTTGAGTACGAGTGATGGAACGCCGACAGGGGGGATTTATGGTTTTGCGGCGATTGCAATGGAGATTGTGCGGCGCCTTGATCCGACAAAAGTGGTGGTGGCTTGGGATTCGAAGAGTTCGGCGTCGAAGCGGAAGGAGATTTACAGCGGTTATAAGGCGGGAAGAGTGAAGCCGGGAGATGATTTCTATGCGCAGATTCCGTATTTGAAGGAGCTGATTTTGGCATTGGGGTGGAGTTTTGTCGAATGTGATAACTATGAGGCGGATGATATTATTGGGACTTTGGCTTTGCAAGCGGATGAAGAGGGGGATTATGAAACTTATATCGTGTCTTCGGATCTAGATATGTTGCAAGTGGTGGATGAAAATACGCGGATGTATCGAGTATTGAAGGGGTTTTCTCGGCTTGAAGAGCTGGATGTCACAGGGGTGGAAGAGAAATATGGGATCAAAAAGGCGCAGTTTTTGGATCTGAAAGCGTTAAAGGGGGATGCTTCGGATAATATTCCAGGGGTGCCGGGGATTGGCGAGAAGACGGCGGTTAAGCTTCTGGTGGATTTTGGGACTCTGGAAGGGGTGTATGAGCATTTGGACGAAGTGAAAGGGACGATAAAGAAGAAGCTGGAAGAGGGCAAGGATAGTGCTTTTATGTCGTACCAGTTGGCAAAGATTATGACAGATGCGCCGGTGAAACTACACGATTTGCCGGATCTTACGATTGACAGAGAGAGACTTATAGAGGCGCTGAAAAAACTCGAATTTAGGAGCTGTATTGGGCGTTATACAAGGGCGAATGAGGGAGGAGATGCAGCTCAGAGCTCAGGAGAGGCTCAGAGAGCGACGAAAGAACCGGAGAGCCATACTAAAGCGCTTACGAAAAACAAGCCTGCTAGAGGCTCTGTACAGGCGAATTATGGCCAACAGACTTTGGAGATACCTAAAGAGACGGCGGAGGGGGTGCTGATTTCTTGGAATGTGAAGGATTTGATGCACAAGAATGAAGAGGTGGCTGCTAAGGTGCTCGGGGGTGCGGAATTTTGGGATTTGGGACAGGGAGCGTTCTTGCTGGACCCTTTGGCACGAGAGATTGATTATGGTGATGAGCAGGTGGAATATCTGCGACAGAAGATGGAACTTTCGGAGCGTCCGGGCTTGTATAAAATATTTGTTCAGTTTGATTTACCATTGATACCGGTGTTATATCAGATGGAAAAGGTAGGAATGCTGATCGATCGGAAATATTTTGCTCAACTGAAGCAAGAATTTACGGTCGAGGTGAATGGGATTGAACAACAAATTTGGCAGTTGGCGGGGCGGGAATTTAATATCAATTCACCGATGCAGCTGTCGGATATTCTGTTTGGACAATTGGGGCTTTCGACAAAGGGGATTAAAAAGACGGCACGGGGATATTCGACAGGGGTGAAGGAGTTGGATAAGTTGCAGGGGCTACACCCGATTATTGGGAAGATCAAAGAATATCGGGAGGCGGCGAAGCTTTTGTCGACGTATATTGCGCCCTTACCGGAGTTGGCGGACAGGGAGGGGAGAGTGCATACGACCTTCAATCAGAACGTTACGGCGACGGGGCGGTTATCTTCGACTAATCCGAATCTGCAGAATATTCCGGTGCGAACAGAGGTGGGGAGAAAGATAAGAGCAGGATTTATTGCGGCAGAGGGGAAAGTGCTGGTGAGTGCGGACTATTCGCAGTTTGAGCTAAGACTTGCGGCGGCACTGGCGGGCGATGAGGCTTTGATCAAGGATTTCAATGACAATATTGATATTCACCGCAAGACTGCTTCGGAGGCCTTTGGGGTGCCGATGGAGGAGGTGACGAAGGCACAACGGCGAGCGGCGAAGGTGATTAACTTCGGAATTCTCTACGGGATGAGTGTGCGGGGGTTAGCGACGGCGGCCGACATGGATTTCTATGAGGCGAAGAATTTTATTGGGAATTATTTTGAGCTGAGAAAGCCGATTAAACTGTATCTGGAAAAGATTCTGAAACAAGCGCGAGAACAGGGGTATGTAGAGACGTTCTTCGGGCGGAGAAGGCCGACGCCAGATGTGTTATCGAGTAATTTTATTGTGAGAACTAGTGCGGAGCGAGCTGCGCAGAATATGCCGATTCAGGGAACGGAGGCGGATTTGATGAAGCGCGCAATGATTAAGGTGGAGAAGGCTCTGCAAGAGTTTGCGGGCGCGAAGATGGTGATGCAGGTGCACGATTCGTTAATCATCGAGTGTGATGAGGATGAAGCGAAAGCGGTGGGGCAAATGCTGAAACGAGAGATGGAGGGGGTGGCACCAGAGTTGGCGGTGAAGCTAGCGGTGGATGTGACGGTGGGGAAGAATTGGGGTGAGTTGTAGATTTATGGTAAGAGCGAATCGGTGTAGAAGGTTTTGACGCCGAGGGCGCGGAGCTGGTTGACACTGCTGAGGTTGTTGATGGTGTGGGTGGCGACTTGGATGCCAGTGGGTTGCCAGAGGGCCATAATGTCGGAATTGATCCAGGAGCCCCACATCGTGATAAATTTGATGCCGGAAGCTTGAGAAAAAGCGAGAACGTTTTCTGGGGTCCAGTTGCCGACGTTGGCGTAGAGAGTGTAAATCAGGGATTTCCAGGGGTAGGTATCCATGACGTAGTCGAGCATTTCTGGGAAGTAGATTTGGGGAATGATACGATCGAGGAGCTTCTCGTCAATAGCGCGGGTAGCGGCGACGATTTTGGCAAATTGATATTCGGTGTGAGCCTGATCGGAGGCTTTAATATCGGTGACAATGTAAGCATCAGGATATTTTTCTAGCAGATGGAGAAGATCGTCGAAGGTCAGGGTATGGTAGCGGTTGTGCCAGAGGGAAGATTGAAAATTGTCGTAGGTGAAGAGTGTCGGATCAGGGGTGTCGAGTGGGGCGGGGTCGCTGTCGACCTGGACTTTGGCGATGCCATGCCACTGCGCAGGGTCGTGGGCGAGGACGAGCTGGTCGTCGTCAGTAAGACAGAGGTCGGCTTCGAAAATGCGGTGACCTAATTGGTAATTGAGTTCGAAAGCCTCAAGGGAATTAGTACCAATATCACCCAGGATTTCGCCGAGGGCATGGGCGATATAAGGGGAAGTTTCGGCCCAGGAGTAATCAAAATTGTAGGGGGCTTGATCGCCCGGGACAGGATCGGAAATGGTGGGAGCTTCTTCGGGTAAATCAGGGACAGAGGAATGGATGATGAAGAAAGTGGCAAGAGCAGCGAGGGATGTAACGAGAACGGAGATAATAACAATAGTAGTGATGTGACGTTGTTTCATAAGAATATTGTAGCATACCTGCGGAGGCGGGCGTGATATAATAGTAGTATTATGCCAGAGTTACCAGAGGTAGAAACGATTCGGCGGGGTCTCACGCCGTTTGTGCTCAAGAAAAAGATTTTGAAAGTGGAGGTGGCGACCGAGAAGAGTTTTGTTGGAGATCCGAAAGAGGTGGAAGGGGCGGAAGTAATAGGGCTGAGGCGAAAGGGGAAGGCACTCCTAATTGATCTCAGTAATGGCAAAACACTGCTGATACACCTAAGGATGACGGGGCAGTTGATTTGGCGGGGGAAAGACGTGACGGCTGCACAGGTGGAAAAGCAGGGAATTTGGACTGAACAGGAGCTGGCGGCTAAGGCCGAGGTGAAGGCGTCGGAGGGGGTGTTTGCGGCAGGGCATCCGAATAATAATTTTACGGATACCCTACCGAATAAGCAGACCCGAGTAATTTTTGTGTTCAGTGAGGGGAAGCTATTCTTCAACGATCAGCGGAAGTTTGGCTTTGTTAAAGTACTACTAACAGGGGAGGTGGAACAGGATAAATTTATTTCTGAGTTGGCCAAAGAGCCCTGGGAAATGGATGTAAAAGAACTGTTCGGACAGTGCCAGCGTCATGCTCGAGCGCCAATCAAGGCTGTACTTTTGGATCAGAAAGTGATCGCGGGGCTGGGGAATATTTATGCAGACGAATCACTTTTTTATGCAGGTGTGCATCCGGCGCGGAGAGCGGGGGAACTGTCTGAGGGGCAGGTAGAGCTGATTTTGGAGGGGGCGAGGAAGGTGATGAAGGCTTCTATTGAGTCGGGAGGGTCGACGATGGCGACTTATCTGAAACCTGATGGTACGAAGGGGGATTATCTAGAGAAGTTTGCTGAGGTTTTCCGAAGAGAAGGTCGACCTTGCCGTAGGTGTGGAGAGGTGATTGTGAAGACGAGAGTGGCTGGTAGAGGGACGCATTTCTGTCCAAAATGCCAAAAATTAGCAAATTTGCCAGGGGATAACCCCTCCGGAAAAGTATGCGTGAGAGGCGACAGTAGCGTCTAAGAGGCTTATGTTTAGAGTTTTTTATGGTCCGAATCGTCTCAGTGCTGAAAAAAGTTTGAAAAAATTTTTGGGTGATCAGTACGAGGTCTATGAGGGGGAAAATTTGCAGATTGAAGATTTGCCGAGTATTTTTATGGGGACTTCGCTGTTTGAGACGGGGAAGAGGCGGATTTTGTTGAAAAATCTGAGTGATAACGCGGCGGTTTGGGAAAAAGTGGCAGACTATGTCACGACGGAGCATGAGGTGGTGATCTGGGAGGAAAAGATCGATAAGAGATCGGCAGGCTATAAGCGACTGAAAGAGCTGGACGTGAGTTTGACGGAGTTTGCGGAGGAGAAAAAAGCGGATGCGGGCTTGGTATTTGGAATTTTGGAGACGGCGCTACGGGATGGGAAGAGAGCAGTAAAAGATGTGGAGAAGATTGAGCTGACACAAGATCCGTATATGTTTTTTGGTCTGATGGTGACGCAGGCGCTGAAAAAGTTTGATGCGGCGGGAGGAAAGGGGAAGTGGAGGGTGATTCTCAAAGAGCTGGGGGAGCTGGACATACAGATGAAATCGACGGGGATGGAACCGTGGTTGCTGATTAAGGGGTTTTTGCTGAGAGTGGGGAGTTATTGACAACCCTATAACCTAGCTTAGACTAATTCTTTTCTCGAAACCCATTGGCGAGTATTATCTAAAGCTATTATACTGTAGCCTAAGTAGAGACTAGGCAACGGAGAGAAAAGCCCCAAAACCGGAAGGTAGCAGCGGTGGTCGGATAAGGGTCGTTATTAATTGGATAATCGAATCGGTAAGTGAGGTCCATAATTAAATATGGCGTAGAGGTCCATAATGAGCCGTGCAATCCAGAATGAATTAATACATTACCGTATCCTATTTGATCTAAAACGCTGGTATGTCCGCTGCGGACGACTCTCTTTTCCATAGATCAGCCTAGCAAGAGGCAACGGAGGGAAAAGCCGAGTAAGCGACGAAGGGCGTAAGATGGGCCGACGTCCCAAGGATTAAAGCCAAAGTATTGAGCATTGTTAATGTCCGAATCCGAAACCGAAGAAGAGAAGTACGCATCGCGGTCAATAGACCGGACCTGCTGGTTGTAAGCCCAAGGACTGATATACCCGGCGCGGAGGAAGTTTTGCGCGCGCCGGGAATATTAACGTCAGCCAATATAAAGCTCGTAATGACGGCATGACTGGATATTGGTGGTCACAAACTGTTACACATAATACTCGTTCCTACTTTCTCGAGCTCGGACCAAACAACTCCGGTCCTACTCATAATGTTGAGCATTTTATGTCTTTCCCCCTCCGTTGCCTTATACTGCTAGGATAGGAAGAATGACAGTCCGCAGCGGACATACTAGTGATATTGTTGGCCACATAGAGAGTAGCTTAGCTTGGCCGGGATATCATGGGTATTTTTGGACCAAGTTAGCTGCTAGTGATTCTTACAATGCATACCGACCTGATCTCCATGCTGATAGCATCTCTATAACACCATATAGCGGTCGACGTTGGGGCTTTCCTCTCCGTTGCCTAGTCTCTACTTAGGCTATAGGTATGAGAGAGCCACATCACACACTACGCCCATCTTTTCCATAGATCAGCCTAGCAAGAGGCAACGGAGGGGGAAGCCGTTTAATTGGTGGTCGGTGTAGGAAGGGAGCATATCGCCTAAATTAGCATAGAGGCCATGAGCGAAAATAGAAGAATTAGTAATGGATGACCAATATAGTAAAAGAGAATTGATACAGCGGATCTGCTGGTTAAGGGCCCAGGGATAGATAAACCCGGCGCGGAGGAAGTACCCACTCTTTTACCTATAGCCTAAGTAGAGACTAGGCAACGGAGGGGAAAGCCCCATGCTAAATTGTTTATATCAGCGGTTGAGACGGTGTCTGCGAGGATTTCGATAGTGTGGCTAAAGGTTTCGTCGTGCCAAGATGACCAATCAAGGCCTAACTGTCCGGAACGACTAATTTTGCCAACGAGAGGCCCAGCGTTGCCGCTGCGGACGAAGTGAGCAGTGCCTTATGGCTTCTCTTTTCCATAGATTAGCCTAGCTAGACACGAAAAAGTTCCTCAGGGGAAGACGAGAGGAACTTTGCGACGAAAGAGACAAACTATTTAGCAGCTTTGGCGATTTTGGCCAGGGAAGCTTTGCGGCGAGAAGCAGTGTTTTTCTTCATCAAGCCTTTTTTGACGGCTTTGTCGTATTCGGATTGGATTTTGGCCATGTTTTCTGCGACAGGATTATCCTTGAAAGCTTTCAAAGCAGCTTTGATGTCTTTTTTGATCTCCTGGTTGTGCGCGGTGCGCTTTTCGGTTTGGCGTGCGGCCTTTTTTGCGGATTTGATAATCGGCATTAAAATTTCCTCAATAAGTTTATATTAATACTGAGGTTCATTATACATGATTTCTTCGCAAAAGTAAAGAGGGGAATTAGAAAAATAGGTAGTATAATGAGGTTATGGAAATTACGGTGAGTTATATTTTTTCGCAAATTTTTACGGTCGTGGAGTATGGCCTACTAGGGGCGTCGTATCTGGCCAAGAATCGGAAGATGATTGTGGTGTTAGATATAGCGTCGATGGCTTCGGGGATTGTGGCGTTTTTGCTGCTGGGGGCGGACCTTGGGATGGCGATGTCAGTGATTATTTTGCTGGCTAATTTTTATTACCTTTGGGACGAAAATAAGCATACGGCGAAGGAGCGGGCGCGATTACACCTGAGAGATTATATTGTGCTCTCAGTGGTGTTGCTCGGGATTTTGATAGTGACGATCTTGACCTATGATGGGCCGCTGAGTTTGCTATCGGTGGCGGCGACGGTGATTTATGAAGTCTCGATTTGGCAGAAGAGCACTCGGGTTTATAAGTTTCTTGGGATTCCAGTAGCGCTTTGTTGGATGCTGTATAACGGGGTAGTTTGGTCGGTGTTTGGCGTAATTTGCGAGGCGGTGATGTTGACGACTTCGATTATCGGTTATGTGAGAGAAGTGAAAAAGGGGAAGAAACGTGCTATAATGGCCAAAGATAGAGGAGGAAAATGAATAAGAAAACCTGGATTATTGTAGGGGCGCTCGTGGTGGGGTTTTTGTCGCTGGTCGGGATTTCGATGTGGCAATTAAAAGAAAGTAGTGATGATTTGGAGCTTCGCGAGGTGACGGAAATTCGTGAGATGTCTCAAGCCAAAGATGTAAAGAAATATAATTTGAGTTCGATCATTGCGGCGGACGAGCTGTCGGGGAATTTGCCAGAGAATGTGGAGGGCGATCCGAAGGCGAAAGTGATTATTTATGAGTATGCTGATTATCAGTGTGAACACTGTGCGGCGATGAATCCGATGTTGAACCAGCTTATGAAAGATTATGATGGGAAAGTGGCGCTGGTGTTTCGGACGTATATTTTGCCTTATCATGCGAATGGGGTGATGTCGGCGGCGGCGGCAAACGCGGCGGCTATCCAAGGATATTGGCAGGAATATAAGGATATTTTGTTTGCAAATCAGAATGAATGGTACTTCTCAAATCATAAGACTTTGCAAAAGCAACTTGAAAGTTATTTTGAGAAAGTGACGGATGGAAAAGGGGATTTGGAGAAGTTTCGTGCTGATATGAAGAGCGATGAGGTGGCGGAAAAATTGGCGTTTGATATGGCACTAGGGGATAAAGCGGAGTTGCAATGGACGCCTTCGATTTACGTCGGCAAGGATTTCGTAAGCCAGAAGAAAAATGCTAATTCGAACGAAGCTTATTCACAGTCGGAGTTTTCGCAGATTTTGAGGAAGAAGATTGACCAGATGTTGGGGAAGTAAGTCCACATACCTATAGCCTAAGTAGAGACTAGGCAACGAAGGGAAAAGCCGTAGAGTCGT
>CAZFGY010000019.1:0-12690 GCA_964518465.1 uncultured Candidatus Saccharibacteria bacterium
GTGGATCTGGGAATGTAATATCCTCAAGGTGAATTGGGTGAGCTGGATCACAGATAGTGGTACCAGTAGTAACATCTTTCATACCAACCACAGCCGCGATATCGCCAGCGGTGATTTCGGAAATTTCTTCACGCTTATCAGCAAACATGCGAACGATACGACCGATACGTTCTTTGTCGCCGGTAGTGGCATTCAGTACTGTATCGCCAGATTTCATAGTGCCGGAGTAAACGCGAATGAAGATGAGTTTACCTACGAATGGATCAGTCGCAATCTTGAAGGCGAGGGCGGTCAGAGGTTCACTATCGCTAGCTTTACGAACAACTTGTTCGCCAGTCTTCGGGTTGATACCGAAGGTTTGACCTTGGTCACGATCGAGTGGGCTAGGCAAATAGTCAGCACAGAGGTCAAGAACTTTCTCAACAATCACGCCACGACCATCGCCACCAGTTACGAGATAAAAGTCGCCGTCAAGGACGCGCTTGCGAAGAGCAGCTTTCAGCTCAACTTCTGTAATGGCCTCTTCACCTTGGTTGAAGAATTTTTCCATCAAAGCTTCATCAGCAGCAACAGCTTCTTCGATCAAAACCGAGCGAGCGTTCTTAGCTTTCTCTAACATATCAGCGGGAATTTCGCCTACAGTGAGCTCGTGATCAGCGTAATCTTTGTAAGTATAAGCTTTCATATCGACAAGGTCGACAACGCCGCAGATGTCTTTCTCGAAACCGATTGGCAAATGGATAGCGACAGCGTTCTTAGAAAGACGCTTATGGATGCTCTCCAAGGATTTGTAGAAATCACCACCGGTCTGGTTGATTTTATTAACAAAGCAAATACGAGGCACACCGTACTTAGTAGCTTGGCGCCAAACTGTCTCAGACTGAGCCTCGACACCCATCTTACCATCGAAAACGACTACGGCACCATCGAGTACGCGTAGCGAGCGTTCGACTTCGGCTGTAAAATCGATGTGGCCTGGGGTATCGATAATGTTAATCTTGTGACCCTTCCAGTAGGTAGTGACAGCAGCAGAAGTAATCGTGATACCACGTTCCTTCTCTTGTTCCATCCAGTCTGTCGTCGCGCCACCATCATCGCCTTTCACGAGGCTGATTTTGTGCTTCAAACCGGTGCGATAAAGAATCGCCTCGGAAGTTGTTGTTTTGCCCGCATCAATATGGGCGATAATGCCGATATTGCGGAGTTTTGATAGATCATTGACTTCGCTAGCCATGAAAGTTTTCCTTTTATTAAAATTTGACCACAATCAAAGTATGTAATGACCTCCTGCGGGAAGCTCATGACATCTTAGAAAAGTCGGTTTTAGATAATTGTACCATAAAATGCTAAATTTCATAGGGGTTTTGTAAAAGAAAGTTTAGGCAGCCGGGCGATCGTCCGTACTTAGGATATATAAACGGTGCTTAGCGCGGGTAAGTGCGACGTAAAGCAACCGATGCTGATCGGCTTTCTCGGTGGCACGACTGTCGCCAAAGATCTCAAACAAGGTGGCATGAGGATGTTCGGACAGAACTTGGTCACGATTGAGCTCAAGCAAAATCACGATATCAGATTCGAGGCCTTTGGATTTATGCATGGTCATAATGCGGATTTGCTGGTCAAACTGAGCGGCGCTCATAATTTTCTCGTCTATAACAATCTGGCGCAGGGCGAGGAAAAATTTTTCGAGAGTAACCCCTGGATAAGATGTAAAATTGTGTCGATGTAGGAGCAGAAGCGGTTCGCGCGGATGCTTTTGAATGATTTTAAAGACGGTTTTGAGTAGCTTAGCTGCACCGACTAAGGAAACTCCAGAAAGCTCAGTGATCAGGTTCGGAGACAACGACTTGAGTGCGGTAGTCGGAATCATACCGAGCGCCTTAGCCAAGGCGAGTTGAAAACGCGCATCGCCTAGGGCATCTTCACGAAGATCGCTCTTGTCGAAGCGGACTTTCTCGTGGTTTAGATGGGTTATTTTACCCTTGTCGTGACTGAAGGGGATAGCTCGCGTCGTCTTGGAATCATAATTTGTCAACATATAATCATTGGCATGTTCGACGATCGCGCGATCACTGCGATAGTTCGTCACTAAGGGGATGTTGAGACAATCTTCGGGAAAATACTCGGCAAAATTGACAAAATAGTCAACATCAGAGCCAGCAAAACGGTTAATGGCTTGCCAATCATCACCGACGACAAACAGGTGCGCTTCTGGGCAAACTGCACGCAAAGAACGGATCAGATTCAGAAAGAGGAAGGAAAAATCTTGGTACTCGTCGACCATAATATATTTCAGCTTTGCATAATCGTCGGTTTGACGAGACTTTAGTAAGTGTGCTGCGCGTTGCATGAGAAGGTTGAAATCGATTTTTTGAGCCCTCAGTGCGCTGAGATAAGATTCATAGGCTAGCAAAAAGAAGTAATGTAAACTGATTTTGGACTGATAAGCGGGTTCTTCGAGATGATCCTGAGCGTACAATTCAATCGCATTTTTTAGTTCGCCCAAACCATCGGGGCCAATAAATTTTTGACCAGCTCGGGCAATGAAACTAGCGGTCAGTTTCAGGAGATCCGCCCGTTCTTGCTTAGGTATAGGTTTACCTGACATGGCTGCAGCTTTCTGAAAAGATCGACAGACTAATTGTTGCTGCTCCAGTTCGGAAAGAATTTGTGGCTGCTCACCCTCACGTTTCAATAAATCAAGGGCAAATTTGTGAAAAGTAAATGCAATTTTGATTTCGGACTGACCGCTTAATTCGAGAAGTGTTTTCCCATCGATTCTTACCTCACCAATACGCTGATTGACCTCAGCAGCTGCAGTACGATTAAACATGAAGATGATAATTTCTTCAAGTTTTAGCCCAATCTTCCCTACTAAGTAAGCCGTTTTTGCCACAATGACTCGAGTTTTACCAGAGCCGGCGCGCGCGGTGACAATGGTATTTTTGTGTTGATCAACTACGGCGCGAGCTTGGTCAGCGTCGAGGGTATAGGGCTTGCCAGAAAGTGAAACGTGGTGTTTAAACCAGTCTTGCAGGTTGGCAAGCTCATCACTATGCATTTGTTCCAGAATTTAAGCTCCGAGTTTATGGCGCAAGATGTCTTGGACGGCGGAAGGATTGGCTTTGCCCTGAGACTCCTTCATGACTTGACCGACGAGAAAACCGAGCACCTTTTCCTGGCCGGCCTTGAAATCGGCTTGAGCTTGGGCAGTTTCCGGTTTGGCAAGGACGGTATCGACTAACTTCTCGAGCTCGGTGGTGTTATTTTCTTGGATTACGCCAAGTTCTTTAGCGATCGTCTGCGTGTCTTTAAAATGCATTTCTGGATCGAAGAACTTAAGGAAGACTTCCTTCATGGCGGTGCTGGAAAGTTCATTGTCCGTATGCATATTGACAAGGTCAGTGAGCTGTTCTTTGCTGGGCAATTCATCGTTGAGAAGGCTGGCGTTTTCCTCGGCGAGTAGTACAGAGGAGAAGAGATTGGCAACTTTCTTAACGATGGCCTTATTGCTCAACTCATCTAGTTTTTCCATCAGTGGCTGATAATCAAGGAGGATTTCTAATGTGTCCGCACCAATTGTATCGGCGAATTCGTGACGGTAAGCAGCAGGGAGCTTAGGCAAGTTCATGCGAGCTGAATCGACATCTTGTGCGGTCAAACGAACAGGTGGGACATCTGGCTCAGGCATGTAACGATAATCCTGGGCAGACTCTTTGCTGCGCTGGCTCGTGGTTTCACCTGTAGCGTCGCTCCAACCTCGGGTTTCTTGGACAACCTTTTCGCCCTTATCGAGCAGTTTGCTTTGGCGTTTAATTTCATATTCTACGGCACGTTCAACGGAACGGAAGGAGTTAAGATTTTTCACCTCAGCACGAGTGCCGAGCTCCTTGCTACCCTCCTCGGCGAGGCTAATATTGACATCAAAACGCATGTTGCCATTATAGAGGTCGCCGAAACTGACTTTGGCATAGGTCATGAGACGCCAGAGCTCCTTCGTGTAGTCACGGGCATGGGCGGCAGAGTGAATATCTGGCATGGAAACGATCTCGATCAGAGGCGTACCGGCACGGTTGAGGTCGACCAGGCTATAATTTTGCTCGTGGCTCAGCTTGCCCGCATCTTCCTCAAGGTGAGCATGCTCGATTCGCACCTTGGTACCATCCGGTAGCTCAACAAAGCCGGCACCGATAATTGGATGGAACATTTGTGTAATCTGATAGCCCTTAGGAAGGTCAGGATAATAATAATGCTTACGATCAAAGCGACTCTCAAGGTTAATCTCAGAGTTGAGCGCGAGACCCGCTCGAATGGCGAACTTAATCGCTTCCTCGTTGAGTCGTGGGAGCATGCCGGGAAGGCCATAATCTACTGGTGACACACAAGAGTTTGGCTCCTTCAGCCGAGCATCATTATCAACCTCGGAAAAAAGTTTAGTCTTGGTGCTTAATTGGACATGGCATTCTATGCCGATAGTGGGAAGATATTTCGTCATCTAAATTGCTCCTAGTTCCTTTAAGGCTTGTTTGAAAATTGCCAACGCACGACTAGCCTGGCTATACTCTATCTCGAAATCTTGCTCATGGGCAATTTGGTTGCGCAATTTATGGGCATACCAGACAGCATTGATTTTGGAAAAACGGCCATCCATATGTTTGAGACGTTCGCCCATGTTCTTGCCAGAAACGTTCATCTCACGCAGTGCGCGATCCAGTAACTTGTCTGCGTTGAGCACAGCCAAGCTGTAACTGCGCGGGTCGCCCTTGACGAGGCTATTTTCGATTTTTAGCCAGCGAGTTTGATATTCTTCGACGTTGAAAACGTGAGCATGTTTACCGGTCAAAACCAGGGCAATTAATGCTAGTAAGCCGACCGCGATAATAGCGATAACGAGAAAAACAGCCGGAGAAAGCATTAATTATCCCCCTTGTCAAAATGGGAGTCTTCGGCAGATGCGTTTTTCCCTGCCAAAATGTTAGCAAAGCGCAGAAGCGCGGCGTCGCTACGGCGAGGGCCAACGAGTTGTAGACCCAAATCAAGTCCATCTTCAGTCTGACCAACTGGAATAGCTAGGCCAGGCACGCCGGCTAAATTCAGAGAGACTGACATCATATCTTCTAGATACATAGCTACTGGATTATCTACTTTTTCTCCAAGTTTAAAGGCGGGGTTGGGGCTAACAGGAGTCAGGATAAAATCGCATTGCTCGAAAGCCTTCTGATATTCATCGATAATTAGTGTGCGAGCTTTGGCGGCTTTGAGATAATAAGCATCATAGAATCCCGACGAGAGCACGAAGTTGCCAATCATAATACGGCGCTTGTTCTCAGGCATAAAGCCTTCGTTGCGCGTATTTTCGTATAAACTCTTCAAATCAGGGGAATTCGGGCTGCGGTAGCCGTAGCGAATACCGTCATGACGAGATAAATTGCTGGCTACTTCCGCAGGGACGATAATATAATAGGCGGCTAAAGCGTATTTCAGAGCCGGCATATCGAGGGGGACGATCTCATGACCGGCGGCCTTTAGTGCTTCAACTTGCTGCTTGAGGGCCTCGCGAATGCGTGGATCAACTGCATCATTGTCGAAATCTTTAATAATGCCGATGCGTTTGATTTTGTCATCGAAGCCTTCATCTTGCCCATAATAATCTGGTAGAGTTGTCAAGTCATTCGGATCTTGGCCGGCCGTAATTTGCATGAGTAAATCAATATCCTCGACATCACGAGCGAAGAATCCGATACAGTCAGTAGAGGAGGCCATAGCTACGACTCCGTAACGGCTAATCGCGCCGTAGGTCGGTTTGAGCCCATAGACACCATTGAAGCTAGCAGGTTGGCGAATCGAACCGCCAGTATCAGTACCTGTAGCAAAAGGTACAATTCCTAATGCTACCGCCACGGCGGAGCCGCCAGAAGAACCACCAGCCACACGTTCGGTATCTTTAGAGTTCTTGGTCGGACCATAGTAAGAGTTTTCGGTGGAAGAGCCATGAGCAAAAGCATCCAGATTAGTGCGCCCAATCATAATTGCGCCTTCATCTTCCAATTTTTTGACTGCCGTAGCGGTAACGGGGCTATTGAAGCCCTCGAGAATCAGCGCTGAGGCTGTGGTGTCACCTTCTGGACTCAAGAAGTTGTCTTTGAGCGCGTAGGGCACTCCAGCGAGACGCCCAATTTTTTCTCCTTGCGCGATTTTTGCATCGATTGCAGCAGCTTTTTCTAAGGCAACAGTATCATTAAAGTAGGTGAAAATATGATACTCATCTTGATATTCATGCGCCTTCTTCAGTGCTTCTTGCACTAAATCTATCGCTTTAACAGTTTTACTCGCAGTTTTCATGCCCCTCCTATAAGACTTTCGGCACTTTAATTTGATAATTTTGCACTTCTTTCGTCAATCCTAGTAAGGCTTCTCGGTCGGCTTCCTGAGGCAAGATTTCGTCTTTCCGCCAAATATTCTCCATTTCAAAAACTTGATAAGTTGGTTCAATCCCCGAAGTATCTAATTCGTCAAGCTGCGAAATATAATTAATAATACCGTTAAGATCGACTATGAGCCTTGCGCTTTCGTTTTTTGTGAGAGCAAAATTGGAAAGTTCGGCAAGGTGAGTGATAGTTTCCTGAGTGACTTCCATGCCCTTAATTATACTACATTCGCAGAAAGACTGGTATAATTTGGGTATGAAATCGGTGATTGGCGTCTTTGATTCCGGTGTAGGCGGTATGACAACACTTAGAGATATTCAGCATTTATTGCCAGAGGTAAAATGCATTTATTTGCGCGATAATGCGCATTTTCCGTATGGCAATAAATCGGAGGCAGCACTACTGGCCGTCACAACTGAAGCAGTAAACAAACTGCAGGCTGCGGGTGCACAGATTATTGTCATTGCTTGTAATACTGCTACCACGAAATGTATCCGGTTACTACGCGAGCGTTTTCCGAATCTAATCTTCGTCGGGACGGAGCCTGCAATTAAAGTTGCGGTGGATCACGGATGCAAAAATATTCTTTTGCTTGCAACAGAAAATACAGTTCATTCTAAGCAAGTTGAGCGGCTAATTAACCGGTATATAACGAGTCAAAAAATGCGTTGTCTGGCCTGTCCTGGTCTGGCAGAATTTGTGGAGAAGCACGCGGAAATTATAGGTGATACAGCGACACTAAATTTAGCACCTGCTGCAGAGCAAGAACTGCGGGATAATTTAAATATTTTGTTTGCGGGTGTTGCGGAACGAGAACGAATCGACGGAGTCGTATTGGGTTGTACGCACTATGTTTTCTTAAAGAACTATCTTCGCCCATACTTTCCTCGGGCTGAATTTGTCGATGGTAATGAGGGTGTAGCGAGAAGGGTGACGGAGCTTTTGGGATTAAATCGCGAAAAGTAAAGATGCTTATGAAAGTGGTTTGATCCTTTTTTCCATAGATCAGCCTAGCAAGAGGCAACGGAGGGGAAGACCGTAGAAGCGATGAGTGATGTAGGAAGGGAGGACATCGTAAGGATTAAAGCGGAGGTACTGAGCGACGATAGGGGAATTAACAACAGACGACCAAAAGTGAGCATTGGCACCGACATCCCGAACCTGCTGGTAGCTAGCCCAAGGATCGATATACCCGGCGCGGAGGGAGTTTGTCCGCAGCGGATGGCTTAGTACGGGCTACAACTATATTGACCAAAACGGTTCGCGTGGCTACTACTGGTCGTCTTGCCAAGAAGATCAATATTATCGTGGGCTCGTTTTCACTGCGACAAATATTTCTGCTGTTAGTTATACTTACGGTAAACCATATGACGGTTTTACTCTCCGTTGCCTAGTCTCTACTTAGGCTATAGGTATGAGCAATTATTATAGATTCTCTTTGATTTCTGGAAAAAGGTCGTAAAGATTATATCCCAGTAGACGGTCGAATTCTGCTTTCAATTGGTAGAGCGCCTTGATACGATCGGGCGTCCTTGTGCAGACCCCGTAGCGCGAGATTATATCCACGATACGGCGATCGATAGTCATGACCTTGGTAGTCACCATCTGATCACAAAGTGAAATGAGTTTTTCCTCAAGCGTAAACTTGTGTTTGCGGATAAAATCAATCAAAAATTGATCGCGTTTAGGGTTGACCACGTCGGCAAAATTACAAAACGGATCATTATTGACAAAAGAATGTACCAGGGAGATTTCACAGTATTCCTCGTCGTAGCTAAGTGCTTGCAAAAAACAATAACCGCGATAAGGATGTTCCATCTTCGGACCAACTTTCTTACCGACGTCATGCAAATAGCCTAGCACGCGCACTTTTTCCGGATCAATATTACATGATTTCTCTTGGAGTTTGGTAGCAATAATTGCGGCAGTATCGCCGACTAATTGGGCGTGAGTAGCCCAACCACAATGCCGATAGTCTTCTTTTTTGGCCTGCTCAAGAATTCGCAAAGCGGCGGCTTTGGTGGGGATCATATGGTTTAAATTATAACAAGAACTCCCTGACGGAGCAAGGAGTTCTTGAGAAAGGCTGGAAACCTTACATTTCGGCGACTTCTTCGGCGGAAGGGCCAGCGAGGTCAGCGGTTTCGGCCTCAGCTTGTGCAGCTTCGGCATCAGCAATCACTAACGGTTTGACACCGGTTCCGACTGGGATCTTACGACCGATAATCACGTTCTCTTTGAGCCCGTTGAGATGGTCGACGCGACCATTGATGGCGGCATTGATCAAAACGCGAGTCGTATCCTGGAATGAAGCAGCAGAGAGGAAGGAGTCAGACCAGATTGAGACCTTGGTAATACCGAGCAGAAGATTCTCGTAGGTGGCTGGGGTCTTGCCAGCTTCTTCGAGGCGCTGATTCTCAGCGATGATAGCAGCTTTCGAAACGATATCGCCAGAAACGAAGCGCGATTCTCCAGCATCGTCAATCATGACGCGACTAAACATCTGACGAACGATAATCTCAAGGTGTTTGGCAGAAATCTCATGCCCTTGAGCGGCATAGACGGAAATAACGTCGTTCATGATGTAGCGAGCAGTTTCTTCTGCGCCTTTGTATTTTAAGAGGTCTTGGAGGTTGAGAGACCCAGTAGTGAGACGGTCACCCGCCTCAACGCGGTCACCGTCTTTGACTAGGAGCTCAGCGTCGTTTGGAATCTCGACTTTGACCGCGCTGCCGGCTTCTGCGACAACAATAATTGCGTCGTCAGTGAGTTGGGCATTACCGTCAGCAGGAGCGATCAGTGGTTCCTTGCCTTTGCCTTTATCCGCGAGGACATCGCCAGCACTGACGCTAGCGCCATCTTTCACGCGCGGTTTACGACCATCAAGGACCAGCCGCATGGTTTCGCCAGTATCAGGGTTGATCTGGACGATGTAGCGATTGTCTTCTTCGCGAACGTCAATCTTACCAGCGATTGGAGCGACGAAGGCTTGGCCCTTTGGAGAACGAGCTTCAAGAAGTTCCTCGACACGTGGAAGACCACGGGCAATGGCACCGGAGCCAGCCACACCAGAACCGTGTTTCGTATCGAGAGTAAGCTGCGTACCTGGTTCACCGAGTGACTGAGCAGCAATGACACCGACTGGCTGATGAGCAGCGACAAGTTCACGAGTGGACATATCGACGCCATAAGCTTTGCGAGGGATACCGTTCACTGCTGTTGTAGTCAAGACGGACTGAATCTTAACGCTATCGATTTTATCGTCATTTTCGATTTGTTCGGCGATATCTTTGGTGATCAGTTCATCGGCACCGACATAGCCTGGGACTGGTTCGGCAGTATAGCGGCCCGCGAGACGTGCGGCAAAGCTAATACCGGTATAATCGCTTTCGCGGCGATAGACGGCGAAGCCAGGATCTGGCGCTTCTTCGTCAGTGGTGAAGACGTCTTGCGCGACATCGACCAAGCGACGGGTGAGATAACCAGAGTCGGCGGTACGTAGAGCCGTCGAGACCTGACCTTGGCGAGCGCCTCGAGTAGCGATGAAGGATTCCAGGGTGTTGAGACCCTTCTTGTAGCTTGATTTGACGGGGAGCTCGATTTCGTTGTTGTTGATGTCTACCATGATACCAATCTCAGCAGAGGCGAGCTTGATGTTAGAAATGCTACCACGAGCACCGGAGTTCACCATCACGGCAATATCGGTGTCCATTTCCGCAAGTTTGCTCTTGAGGAAGTCGGAGATCTTCTTATCAATATCGCGCCAGTTGGCAACGGTGAGATTGTAACGTTCTTCTTCTGTGACCAAGCCTTGGTCGAATTGCTCTTGAATCAGAGCGGTTTTGGCATCGCCCTCGGCGATAAAGTCGTCAATTTCTGGATAAGTCGGGTAGTCATCCTTGGCGGTAGAAACAGAAGCAATAGTCTCATACTCGAAAGCGAGATTTTTGACAGCGTCCGCCGTCTTGACCGTCACTTCGGCACCGTAGAGGTCGAAAATATCGGCCATGACTTTCTTGAGCTGCTTACTAGTCTGAACGGAATCGTCATAAGGATATTCCTTAGGCAGGATTTCGTTGAAAATCACGCGACCAAGGGTCGTATTACGAATTTCGCCCTTTGTAAAGACACGAATCGGAGTTTGCAGAGCAATTAATCCTTGATCGTAAGCCATTTCTGCCTCGTAAACAGAGCTGAATGGCTTGACATCAGCAGTACCAGTTCCTGGCTTATCGTAAGTTAGGTAGTAGATACCAAGCACGACATCCTGATAAATAGCAAGCACTGGAGCGCCATCGGCTGGCTTCAAAAGGTTCTTGCTGGCGGACATTAATTCACCGGCCTCAGCTTGTGCTGCGTCAGAAAGTGGTAGGTGGACCGCCATCTGGTCGCCATCGTAGTCGGCGTTAAAGCCGGAGGCAACGAGTGGGTGTAGCTGGATTGCTTTACCTTCAATCAACTTAGGTTGGAAGGCCTGAACTGAGAGACGGTGCAAAGACGGAGCGCGGTTAAGCAAGACATATTTGCCCTTAATGCATTCATCGAGACCATCCCATACGATTGCTTCACCAGCTTCGATCATACGTGTAGCGGAGCGAATGTTGGCCGCGTGTTCGTGCGCGATTAGCCACGAGATAACGAATGGTTTGAAGAGTTCAAGAGCCATCTGTTTTGGCAAACCACATTCGTTGAGCTTGAGCTCTGGGCCGACCACGATCACGGAACGGCCGGAGTAATCGACACGCTTACCGAGAAGGTTCTGACGGAAGCGACCTTGTTTACCTTTGAGAAGGTCGGAAATACTCTTGAGCTTGCGGCGACCATTTTGGGCACTAGCCGAGCGGCTGCCGTGGACTGCAGAGTTATCGATCAAAGCATCGACAGCTTCCTGCAGCATGCGCATTTCGTTATGGCAAATGACGGCGGGAGCATTAAGCTCAATCAACTTGCGAAGACGGTTGTTACGGTTGATGACGCGACGATAGAGATCGTTGAGATCAGCTGTAGCAAAGCGTCCGCCTGGCAAAGACAACATTGGACGTAGATCTGGTGGAATCACTGGTACGACAGTCAGAATTAGATCGACTGGCTTGATACCGGCGCCTTCCATGCCTTCGAGCACTTTGAGACGCTTCATGATTCGCTTCTGTTTTTGACCTTTCGCCGTCTCGACTTCTTCGCGAAGTTCAGAAATCATGGTTTTGAGATCAATTTCGTCCAAAAGTCGCTTGATCGCAGTGGCGCCCATTTCGACTTCGACTAGCTCGTCATAGTCATCAGGCAAGTTGCGGTAAGCTTGCTCGGTAATTACGGCGCCTTTTTGCAAACTTTCTAGCGCACTCTTGCGAGCGAGATAATCTGTTTCTAGGGCTTCAAGCTCCTTGGCCTGTTCGTCGGCGAGGGCTTTAGCGTTCGCATTTGCGTCCTCAGCGAGCTTTTCATAGCGCACCCGGATAGCTTCCCGAGCCGCGACCGTGTTAGCCTCAAGATCAGTCAATCTCTGAGCGATTTCATCATCTTTAGCACTAATAATCAAATATGAGGCAAAGTAGACGACTTTTTCGATATTTTTAACGGTTAGGTTAAGCAAAACACTGAGTGCGCTAGGTGTACCACGCATGAACCAAATGTGCGCAACTGGTGCTGCCAAAGTGATGTGCCCCATGCGTTCGCGACGAGCAATCGATTTCGTAACGAGGTTGCCCTCTTTATCGACAGCTGCTTCACGCGAGCGGACACCTTTTAGTTTCGAATCGTGCGGATTAATATCCTTGACTGGTCCGAAAATGCGTTCGCAGAACAAGCCATCACGCTCAGGTTTTTGGGTACGATAATTAATCGTTTCCGGCTTCAAAACTTCACCGTAGCTCCAGCCCAGGATGTCTTCCTTGCTAGCAACGCTAAGCCGAATCGAGTCAAAATCGTTGGCGCTGATAAAATTATCCATCCAAGCCATATTTATAACTCCTCTCCGAGGTCAAGTGAGTCGGAATCGTCGTCGTCCAAGTCTGCTGCGACTGGTTCGTCTTCCTCCATTTCATCTGCCTCTGTTATTTCTATCCCCTCATCATCCAGCATTTCTGCTGCTTCTTCATCGTCAAGATCTACCATAGTATCGGTAGTGGCTTCTTGAATGCCATGTTGAGCATAAATCAAACGATCATCACGCTGTTTCTCAATGGCGCGGGAAGTATTTTCGATGACTTCGCCGGCGTCGGTCGAATTACCATGATCAAGCAAGTCGACTTTGAGACCGAGGCCC
>CAZFGY010000020.1:0-12597 GCA_964518465.1 uncultured Candidatus Saccharibacteria bacterium
AAGCCGAGAGATTTACAGTCTCTTGTCATTGCCACTAGACGATTCCAGCATATCCGTAAAGTAATACTATCCCAGTATATCAAAGACCGTCACATTTGACAAGCTTGGATTTTCTCACAAAAACCACCTCCAAGTATTGACAAAATAAACTATCTGTGATACAATGAAAGATGGTATACCCGTTCGAAGTAGACCCGTACATTTACAAAGGAGGAAACACATGGACATCTTGATCGATCTTGCCATCCGTAACCATTTCCTGGACCTCACCGCTATGCCCAGCGCCACTCCCGATCCCTTGAATCGGCAGCTCGGCATCTGCAAGCCCTATGTCAAACCCGGTTCTTATAATGAAGCCATCGTCCTCGGCGGCGCCGGCCTCACCATCTGGAAGCGTCTGGCTTTTCTGCTGGAGATGATCGATCTCAAGGTTATTAAGACCGATACTATCTTCATCGCCACTGGCCAGCGCAACACGACAGAAGCCGAAACCACCAAGATTACAGCCGCTGGTTACACGCCCGGTGAGACAGAGTATGAATTAGCCATTCATGCGGTTTCTGACCTCTGCCTAGCAACATTCGGAGATTTTACCTTCCTGCCCACCGAATTCGGCTTGGCCAAGATGCAGCGTGTGTACTTGAGAGACAAAAACATCCAAGTCTCTATCATGGAAGGTTGCATCGATCCGCATCGTCTAGACGAAAACGGCGACAAGGCCAGCCATGCCACACGAGAAGAGTCGCTTCTGCCCATACTCCAGCATTTTATCTCCTCGCAAGGCCTTCACCAAATCTTAACCATTTCCCATAGTTTCTGGATCAAGCTCGATGAGCTGCGGGTACAACGCACCTTCATGTCCACCGACGCTACAGTCGGCTGCATCGGCCCACGCAATATCGACGAGCTTATCACCGCCAACGGTCGACTCACGGTCAAACACCGTGACACCCTCCGCGAGGTCATGCAGCTGTATTTTGAGGAAGCTCTTCGCGACGACCCGCCGACCACTATCTAACCTCCTGGGCATTTTAGCCCTGCCCCCAGCCTTTCGCTGGGGGTTTCTGCTATGTTATACTAAGACAAAGGAGTTTTCAGCATGAAAGAATACGAACCTCATCTCGAAGCAGAACAGGATCCAGTTAGCCGCGACCTCGCGATTGGTTTAGCCGGAGCTGCCCTTGCTGAAATTGCTCGGCAAGAGTCCGGCACCCCCGACCAACCGTTTCGTCCTGGGCTCGACGAAAGCATGACAACGGACCTTCTCAAGGCAACCGATCCCCGTTGCAAGGCCGAAGAATACCATAACAACCGCCCCGTCAACGACAAAGCCGTCTTCGATGTTGCCGTGAAGTTAGATTTCGTCCGTCCGGAAATATTAGAACCGAACAACGAAACCGAAGCAAAGCTCGGTATTCATTCCGACCCAGAATTTTATGCTGGCCCCGCACAAGCGGTGCTCGTTCCGGCCGGAGCAGGCCTGACTAATCCCCGCCGTCTCTACCATGCCCTACGCAGCATTGCCATTGGTGCCGCCAAAACCGATCGCATCATCATTGCGACCGGTCAGCGAGCGACCACGGATGCAGAAAAAGCCGCCTTGGCCAAAGCTAACCTTCGTGCCGACGGTGACTCCGAATACGAAGCTATGCTTAACGCCGTCCGCGACATCGCCAAAATCGACCCCATAAAGGCCACTGATTTAACAGTCAATTACGATCAATATCAGCTCTCCACCAAACACAGTGAAGCTTACGCCGCTATCAACGGCCAGCAGGTCAAAATCGACATCATCGAGGGACCAATCGACCCGAATCGCAAACTGGCAGACGGCTCCACCCCCACGCGCGCCATCACCTCGGAAACGCTTACACCCCTCACGAGCCTTTTAAACGACCGTAGCGACGGTGCCATTTATCTTGTGTCACACGACATCTGGCAAACCAATCAGGAAATTATCACCAGGCAGACCTTACCCGGCTACACCGTCGTCGGTTCTGGGCCTCAATTACTCGATCGCATCAGCAAAGACCCTGAAACCGGTAAGCTGAGATTAAACAAAGCGGGTGATGTACAGTTCGAAATTCGTAAATATCTCGAATACATGCTCCGCACCTTAGACCAACCTACCAATTAGCAAAAGAAATTTCCTCCACCCACCCCCGGCCTTATCGCCGGGGGATTTTTCTGTTTACATTAGAGAATATTTGTGATACAATACAAGATATTATGGCAAAGAAGAATAATACCAAGCGCAAGCTCGTTGGTCTTGTCTCTGAGGAATCCGGTATTCGCGCATATTACACTAAAAAGAATACTATGAATACCCCAGACAAGCTTTCGTTGAAAAAATACGATCCTGTTCTGCGCAAGCATGTCACCTTTACCGAAACCAAGAAAAACCTTGGCCGCAACGAGGTGAAAGAAAAGAAGCGTTAGTACAAAATGTATCGCTCCGCTTAATACCTGCTGCTACATCGCAACAGGTATTTTACTTCGTAACCTTCCTCCGCGCCGGGTATATCTATACTTGGTCTGGCAGCCCAAGCATACGGAATATTGGCGTCTACGGGCGTAATTGGTCTCAAGTTATTGATTCTCTTGTTTATACTCAGTACTTTCACTTTAATCCCTGGAATGTCATACCTTCAGATACCGATTATTACTTATTCGGTTTTCCCCTCCGTTGCCTCTTGCTAGGCTGATCTATGGAAAAGAGAAGTGTGTGATATGGTTCTTTCTATTACTACCTTTCTGGAGACTAAAAGAAACCGTATACTCGAAGAGCAGTGTAATAATGTACCTGCTATATATCATTACTGCTACGGTCTCTCAGAAAGGTAGTAATAGAAAGAACAACAACCCATACCTATAGCCTAAGTAGAGACTAGGCAACGGAGGGAACGACCAAAAGTGTCATTCCCAGGCATAGCAATAGTAACACCTTGAGAATTCACAACCAATAAATACGAAAGCCCTGCCTGCTCAGCCATTAGTGTCCAATAATTAATTCTACGCCCTAAATCTTGTGTGGAAGTAGCTGGCGTATTGATATTTAGCCACCCGCTGCGAACGAAGTAATACTAAAACGTTCACATGAACGTTTTAAAACTGTCCCACCCCTGTTGAGTAGTGCTCAGAAACTATCACGTGAACGTTTTGCGCGCGCCGGATACGTATTGGGTAGTGAAGCAAACTACGGGACACGTGAAGTAGGAATGTCTGGACCATATTGGTCGGCTAATAGAGCACAGAAATATTACAGCTACTATATTGCACAAGGACTCATAACAGTAAACCCGTCATCATTTGATCAACGTCAGCTTGCTTTCCCCCTCCGTTGCCTTATACTACTAGGATAGGGAAAATGTTTCGTCCGCAGCGGGTATGCATTACATTATGTTTCTGAGTGGCAGAATGAAGTTGGTTGGCCTAGAGTTGGGAACATAGGTCATTTAGCATCCTCGCATGCTCATATTCAAAATGAATTTAGTTATATATGGTTTGATAAATCGGTAAATAGTTCGTATTCCGGCACTCGTTCCTTTGCCTTTCCTCTCCGTTGCCTAGTCTCTACTTAGGCTATAGATATGAGAATTATGACGAGTTGCCTTTTCTTTTCCATAGATCAGCCTAGCAAGAGGCAACGGATGGTATAAGTGAGTAATCGATAATCAATCCCAGAAGGATAGACAGGCTCGGAAAGGAAGACGAGGCGTCTAGAGTGGATTGAAGAGTCTGCAATGGAAGTCCAGAAGTCCCCACCATAACCAACAGCCCGAACTTGTTCGGCACTAGACCATGGACTAACAACTCCGGCGCGGAGGAAGCCCTCAAAAACAACGCCCCACAAATAGAGCTTTTATTCGATAACGATTTTTTTCATGATCCGCTTCAAAGTTTTCGAGCGTTTCTTCTTACTCTCATCTGATACCACCTCAGCCTCTACCAAATGATCCAGCTCGCGCTTATTTTCTTGCTTCGAACGCGAAGCTCGCTGCGCCATTACCTGCACTTCCGCTTCCATATCGTCCATCTCATCGTCATCCAAAACTTCATCGATCGTTTCTTCTAGCCACTCATCTTCTGACCAATCTGCAGGAGTCTCATCGTCAGGCTCAATTTCCATCTCCCCAGCGTCCTGCCATTCGTCCATTGCTCTCTCATCTTCCGACACCATCGCCTCTTCTGTCTTAGGCTTCGGCACCCGATGCACCGTCACGATGTGCGACTCTTCTTCAGCCTTTTCTTTCTCCTGAGCCTCCTTCATAGCCGCTTCTTCCGTGGCTTTTTTAGTCAGCTTTGGACGAAGCTCAGTCTCAATTTTTTCTACACGCTCCTCTATATCATTCAGAATCTTCGCCAAATTATCATAGGCTAATTTCTCACTCTCCTCAGACTTCTGTGCACCCACCCCATACAAAGGCACAATCTGCCGATTCAGAGGCAAAAGGTAGTCAAGCGCCGTCAAACGTCGAAAATCTCTTAACAAATCTCGATCCTTACACGCCTCGATTCGGTCGCGCAGTGCATACAAAGTATTTTCAAACTTAACCTGACGGGAATTTCGAAGATAATCCGGCGGACAAAAGCGCACATCTTTCAACACTGCCAAGCTGCCGTCCATTTTCTTAGGCTCTGTTTCAATCTCTAAGCGCCAACTTACGGTATTTTTAATCGAAATCTCCGCTTTTGGCTCAAAAGCCTCCACGACTTCACTAGCAGTCAAAAACTTATTCGTCGGTTTCTGCAGCCAGCTTCGAATCAGCTCATCGAAGAAACTAATAATCCCATCCGCACGATAAGCACCAAAAATACCTACATCCAGACATAGATTCAACAAATTGCCTCTCAGAGATTCCAGCTCCACTTCCTTCTGGAATTTTTGCGCCGAGAATACCCACTTACCACTAGTTTGCCGCCCTGCACGGGTCTTTTTCTCACGAGAATTATCTTCCTTCGAGACCTGCGCCATTCCTTTGACGAATTCCGCCGCCGATGCCTTAGGCTTCCTCGTCGGCCGAGACGGTTCTTCATCCGACTCGTCGACGTCTAACTCACCAAAATCCTCACTCGCTTTCAGCGTCTCCACCATCACCATGTGGTCCGCACCCATGATCGCTCGCGACAACCGTGCATTTTCAAACAAAACCCCCAGCCCATCACAGTCTTTCACACTATAAGTACGGTTCGCACTCTGCCAAGACAAAGCCTCCGTCGCATCGCCACCGATCACTACCTTATATCCTGACTCATGTGCCCATTTCGCCAATTTGTCATGATAAATCAAATCCGACATCGCAAGAGTCGCGCACTCGAGCCCGAGCGCCTTCCGAACGTGCTCTCGCAATTGCTCCACCTGCCCAGTAAACTCCGTCACATTGTAAAACGACGCTAGCGAATAATAATACGGCTCCGCCACCGCTTCAATCCGGTTCAGATCAGCCAGCTTACGCAGACGTCGAATTAGCTCCGGGTCATATTTTTCCGCCAATTCTAGCCAAGTCCCAGAAATTACCAAACTCACCTTCAAGCCATCATATTTCTGTACATTTCGCTCTAATAGAGCAAAAAACGGCTGATAACTATTGCGATCCGCCTCCCGAAACTCTGCCTCACCCCCAAAATACTCTTGAGTGCCATCATATTGCCTTAGCTCGTACGGACAATGCAATCGAAAAAACAGATGTAGCGCGCGCATTAATTACCTCTCTTCTTAACCATTACTTCAATCATACCACGTTTTTTATAGAATATCCGTAAAATATGCTAAAATTAAATACATACAGGGGCGTAGTACAACGGTTAGTATAGCGGTCTCCAAAACCGTAGATATGGGTTCAATTCCTGTCGCCCCTGCCACTAGTTTTTGGTATCATGCGGCAAACCACTGTTAGAAAATTAAGATAATGGATACTAAAATTATTGATAATATTGCAATTGTAAATAGCAACGAGATCATCATAAAAGATGTTACCTCGGCGGTGGATTTTGCAATAGAGATAAAACGAAAAACCAATTGTAATAAAATTGCGCTGAACAAAACGGCAATTAGCGAAGATTTCTTTGTTTTAAGTAGTGGCTTAGCCGGAGAGATTTTACAGAAGTTCGTCAATTACGATATTAAGTTCGCAATCTATGGTGATTTCTCTAAATATACTAGCAAACCCCTCAAAGACTTCATTTACGAAAGTAATCGAGGTAAAGATGTATTCTTTGTCGCTACTGCAGATGAGGCGAAAGAAATGTTAAGTCGATAGTCGCTCTCAGCCTGTCCGGGCCAAACTCAAATATAAATATTATAATTGGCTTAGAATGAGCAAATATGAACCACTCTGGAGTTATCTAAAAGCTAATCATAAAGATAGCTACCAATTATCTTACGCAGATATTAAAGATATTCTAGGCTTCGACATAGATCATTCCTTCTTAACTTACAAAAAAGAAGCCAAAACCTATGGCTATGAAGTAGGTAAAATATCCATGAAAGAGAAGACTATCATTTTTAATAAGGTATAATTAAATAAGCAATATCCTAAAAGACGCATTTCATATCGATTTACGACAAAAATATATTGACAAACGATAAATAGAGCCTTAGAATGGGGGGTAAATTAAAGAAAGGAATTAAATGGCTCAAAAACCAAACAGAAACCATCCCGAAGCAATTTTACCGCGAGTAACTTTAGTTTTAGCGAAAATTGCCGAAGTCTTGCATTGGTGCCTAGCGAGCACCATGCTAATCGGCGCATTTATTACCATCGTTCAACCGACATCGGCAGTCGAATGGGTGAAATACACAGTTTTACATGGTGAAAACACTTTGTCTTGTTACGGTTTCGAAGCATCCATCATGAGCGCAGACGGCACACCCCAGCCTACCATGATTATATTTTTCGCGCTCAGCAGCACAATAGTTTTGTCGCTAATGGCCATGATCTTTCGTAACGTTTACCTAATTCTCAAAACCGCCGAAGGTAAAACTTGGTTTGCAAAAGGCAGCACACCCTTCCAAAAGAACATTGTGCGAATGTTTCGCGAAGTCGGGATTTTCTTTATCGGTGTTTCAGCCATGAGCATAATCTCAGAAATCGTAGTCAATCTTGTTGGAGGCGAAGTAACGGATGGGTTTAACTATTTAAGCTGTTTTATCGGGCTGATCTTCCTCTGTATTTCGCAATTTTTTAATTACGGTACTGGCCTCGAAAAGGATTTGGATGGACTGGTCTAGCAACACCGCCAACAGCAAAATTACCTTGCACCTCGACCGTCTCATGGTCGAGCGCAAGATTTCCCTAAACGAACTCGCGGAAAAGGTTGGCATCACCAATGCTAACCTTTCTAAGATTAAAAATAATCACATCACGGCGATTCGTTTTTCTACCCTAGCCGCCCTTTGCGAAATTCTAGATTGCAAAGTTGGTGATTTAATTGAATACGAAAAATCCACTACGGATCACAAATTATAAATGCTATAATTAAAAAATGAATCTAAGGAAACTAGAAAAATTCATAGATGCTCAGAAAGTAAGCTTTATCTGCTCCATCGACGATGAAAATTATCCTCAAGTCCGCGCCATGCTCAAACCTAGGAAACGCATTGGTCTCAAAATATTTTATTTTTCCACCAATGCTTCATCCGCTAAAGTCCAACAATATCGCGATAATCCCAAAGCAAGCATTTACTTTTATCACAAAGGTTTGATTAAATATGTCGGGCTGATGCTAAAAGGTACCATGGAAGTTTTGACCGATCAAGAGACCAAAAATTTAATTTGGCAACCAGGCGACACTATATATTACAGACTAGGCGTCACCGACCCAGATTACTGCGTTCTAAAATTCACCGCATCAAACGGCAGATATTATTGTGATCTAAAAACCGAAGATTTCGAGATAAAATCCTGACGCGAAAGTTATTTATCAAGAATACAGCCAAAAATGCTGTACCGATGGTGTGCAGAGCCGTTTCTACTTTCACCTTGAGCTCCTTTCGTAAACTAAATTGCTCCTGTCTATTATAACACGTGTTATAATAGAAAATAAGATGGCCTTTGATTATAAGAAAGAATATAAAGAATTTTATTTGCCAAAGATGCAACCCAGCATTGTTAAGCTACCCAAGATCAATTATATTGCTATACGCGGAGAGGGTGACCCCAACGCAGAAAACGGTAGCTACAAGAAGAGTATCGGTCTTCTCTATGCCATTGCTTTCACAATCAAAATGAGCTACAAAGGCGATCGCCAGATCGAGGGCTTTTTCCAATATGTCGTCCCGCCACTTGAAGGCTTGTGGTGGCAAGACAACATGACCGATTCTATCGATTATAGCCGCAAGGACGCTCTCCATTTCATATCCATCATTCGACTGCCCGATTTTGTCACCAAGGCTGACTTCGACTGGGCTATTCAAGAGGCCACCGTCAAGAAAAACGCCGATTTTTCTCAAATCGAATTCTTTAGCTACGACGAGGGGCTTTGTGTGCAATGCATACATATCGGCTCTTACGACAACGAGCCGGCCACAGTCCAACTCATGCACGAATACATGACCGCAAATGGCTATACTCTAGATCTTGGCAATCCACGCTACCATCACGAGATTTATTTAAGCGACCCTAGGCGCTGCAAACCTGAAAGTCTAAAGACTGTCATCCGGCACCCCATTCGTAAGATTTCGTGATATAATAAGACCAAGTAAACAGGGAACATCATGATCAAAAAACTTGGTTATCTATTTTTTACAATAGTTTTTAGCGCCTTGAATCTGCTGCCCATTCTTCCAGCAGAGGCTGCTTGTGGCGGACCACTTTGCATCTACCAATCGAACCGCGTAGATATGACCATGCATGTCGGTGAAACCATTACCTTGAATTATCGCCCTGATCTAAGCTACTCTCGCAACTACAATATCAATGCTTGCGAAGAATTTCCGAACGCTATTTTAAACATTGAGGCCATCAACTATTCGGAAACCATTGACGACGACACGATTGACTCTAACACCTCTATGGTCTCTATCTCTCCTTCCAAAATTTCCAATGTCTGCAATATGAACACCAATCCCTCCTTTACCATCACTGCTCGCGAAGAAGGCGTCGTTTTAATCGAAGTTGCGCATACCAACTGGGCCACTTATAACCCAAACTCCATCAGCATTCGGCCTGACAATGGTCAAATCATGCCTGACTACTTGATCAAAATCACCATCGGACCTCGCCAAAACAATGCCACCGATCCCAAACCAGAACAACCAGACAAGCCTACCGAGCAGCCCACTCCGACTAAAATTTTCACAATTTCTAGCGCCTCTGCCACCGAGCAACTTCAAGCTTTACGTATTGCCCTGCAGTCGGTCGGCAATGCTGATACGATGGACATCAACATCGGCAATTCTACCGTCCTCGTTCCACAAGTGCTCGCTGAACTAAAAAATAGTCAAAAAACTCTTCGTGTCTCCGATTACGACCATGATACTCTGCGCTACCAATGGCACATCAATAGCCAAAAACTTGACGCTACGCGCTCACTCGATTTGGAACTTAATTTCGACTCTTCTTATCAAGACGAGATTAATTCTCAAATTCAAAATACCGATGCTAGTTTCTTCTCTTTCGCCGCAAATACTTTACCGGAAGACACCTCTCTCAAGCTCGCGCTCGATCAAAAGTTTGCTCACGAGAATCAGCTTAACCTCTACGCCTATAATCCTGAATCCAAAACCATCAAGACTATTCAGGAAAATATCGAAACTCATAATGGCTACCTAGAATTTCAGCCTCAGTCCCAGCTCTCAAACTACCTGCTTACCGCTTCACCTCTCACTCTTACTACGCCATCTCAAGACACAACTAGTGACGAGTCGGACGATAGCGAAAAAACTTCAACTTTCAAATTCGATCTTCCCACCATCCTTATCATCAGCACCATTAGTCTACTGGTCTGCGCGCTGATTATTTCTGGAGTGATTATTCTGATCAAAAAGCGCAAGACTAACGCTACGTCCCATGAAGACGATTTTGCCACAAAAACCGAACCCGTCGAGCCAGCCGAGCCAAAACCCGCCAGTAAGCCCAAAGCCACTACGACCACCAAAGCTAAAACTCCTAAGAAATCTTCCAAAACGACCACGAAAAAGACTAGTACGACCAAAAAATCCACCAAATAACTCTCACTACTATGGATACTGAGCCACAGCCCGCTGCAAAAACACCCCTACCACATCTACTTATCTTTGCTATTGCACTCGCTATTATCAGTAGTCTTCTGATTTATCTTAGCACTAGCCTCATCATTGACGGCAACGCGATCCTCGGCTACATTCTCTTATTAGTTACAATCGCGCTAACCTTATATCTTTGCATACGCTATTTTAAACCATACAAAATTCACCTTCTCATCATCTTGCTCATTCCTAGCGTCATTGGCCTTAGCAATACCATCTACCGTCTCGTAGAAAACTATCATCTCGATCGCGAATCGGTCGTACTAGAATCGAATCTGATCGCAAAGTTCGGCGATCATCTCACTGCTAATGATTTCATTACTAGCCTGACGGGCGATCTACTCAATAACCCAGAGATCAACACGCAGGAGCTCGGCAAGCAAACTGTCACCATCGAGTACCTCAATCGCAAACATCACAAGCGTCAATATCAATTCGAAATCACCGTCACCGACCAAACAGCGCCACGCATCTACGGACAAGACTTCTACAGCGTACCGGTCAATTACGCTGGCGATCTAACTAATCTCATGCTCAGCGGCGACGACCTCGATGACCAGCCCAAGCGCGAAATCATCGGCTCATACAACCTCGAAACACCAGGGAAGTACGCTCTAGAATACCGCATCAGCGATGCATCCGGCAATCAAACCAGCAAAAATTTCACCCTCCAAGTCTACTCGCCGCAACCTCAAGACGGCAGCACTTCGTCAAATTCACTTCCTAAACTACCACTCGCCAATGTCATCAAGCAGCACAAAACTAGCAACACTAAAATCGGCATTGACGTCTCTAGCTGGCAAGGCGAAATCGACTGGCCCACCGTCCATGCTGCCGGTGTCGAATTCGCCTTCATTCGTCTCGGTTACCAAGCCGGTTACGATGGCGAATATGTCGTTGACAAATATTTTAAACAAAATATTGAAGCCGCCCTCGCCGAGCGCCTCCCCGTCGGCATCTATTTTTATTCCTATGCTACCTCACCTACTGAAGCCACTAAGCAAGCCAATTGGATCAAAGAGCAAATCTCTGGGTACAAAATCGAGCTCGGCATCGCCTTTGACTGGGAAGATTGGTCGAATTTCAATCAAACAAATATGAGCTTCCGCACTATCAACCAAACTGCAAATGCCTTTCTCGATACTCTCGCCAATGATGGCTATCGAGGTCTCCTCTATGGCAGCAAAGTTTATCTCGAGCGTATCTGGGAGCCAGAACGTTATCCTGTTTGGCTCGCGCAATACTATGAACGCGCAACTTATTCGGGTGAATACCAAATCTGGCAACTCAGCAATACCGGGCGTGTACCAGGCATCGCCGGCGACGTCGATCTCGATATTTTGTACTACTAACTACCTTTTCCATAGATCAGCCTAGCAAGAGGCAACGGAGGGAAAAGCCGTATAAGCGAGCATTGATGCTGGAAGGGTAGACATTGTAAGGATTAAAGTGGAGGTCCTGAGCGTCGATAGGGGAATTAACCACAGACGACCAAAAGTAGGCAGCGGCACCGACAGCCCGAACCTGCTGGTAGCCAGCCCAAGGATGGACGTACCCGGCGCGGAGGAACATTCTTCCTATCCTAGTAGCATAAGGCAACGGAGGGGGAAAGCAAAAAGACGGTGGTGGGAAACATCGCTAACGACATGTACACTGTTAAAATCTAAATAAGCAGCATAACCTCCTGATGAGCCCATCTTAGAGCTATAAAAGCCGTAGTACCCAGTAAAGTATACTTTTGGTGATCCATCATAGGCTGGAGATACTCTTCCGGCGCGCGCAAAACGTTCACATGAACGTTTCAAAAACTGTCCCACCCCTGTTGAGTAGTGCTCAGAAACTATCACGTGAACGTTTTTCTGAGGTTTCCTCCGCGTCGGGATTATCGTACCTTGGATGAGTGTGCAAGAAGTTCGAGAAGCTGGTCTTAGTGTATATTATTGGTCATCCGTTGCAGAATCTTTGAATAATGCCGAGCATTTACATATGAATTCTACCTCACTTCATCCATCACGTTTTGATCAACGCTTGTCTATCTATGCCCTCCGTTGCCCCTTACTAAGCTGATCTATGGAAAAGAGATTCGTCCGCAGCGGATGGTTAAGAATGTCAGATAGCCTTATTGCTAATATTGCAAGTTGGGGCTTAGTTGCCTCAAAGCATACAGACACCAGAACCTTTAAAGGCATCGATAACCTGCTCTTGACAGAAAATGGCGTTACAGCCATAGACACAACCGGCTCGTCTCGTGGCCTTACTCTCCGTTGCCTAGTCTCTACTTAGGCTATAGGTATTAGAGAAGCATTTCTTTTACTTCCTCCGCGCCGGGCTCGTCTATCCTTTGGCTGCTGGCCAGCAGGTTCTAGAGG
>CAZFGY010000021.1:0-12559 GCA_964518465.1 uncultured Candidatus Saccharibacteria bacterium
CGCGATGGCGCCAAATCCGTCACCGAATATCGCAGCGACGGCGTGTTGCCAGAAGCCATGTTGAATTATCTTGCCTGTCTCGGTTGGACCGATGGCACCGAGCAAGAAATCTACACCATGCCCGAACTCATCGAAAAGTTCTCCGTCCATAAAATCCAAAACTCTGGCGCCCGCTACGACGAGACCAAGCTCCTCTGGATGAATGGTCAATGGATCCGACGTATTGCCGACGAACAGGGAATCGACGCGCTCTACGCCCGCACCGAAACTTTCTGGCCCGCCAGCGCCAACGACTACGGTGCCGAGTACAAGAAACAAGTCCTTGGTATCATCTATGACCGCCTCAAAACTCTCGCTGATTTACGCAACATGACCGGCTATTTCTTCACTGATCCTGCCATTGATATTAATGCTTTGTTGCAAAATAAATTTCTTAAAAAACTTTCTGAAGAAGAACTTTCAGATCTTCTCATGCTCTGCGCTCGCAAACTCCACGATCTCTCCGACTGGACACCCGAAACCATTCAAGATGTTCTCAACCAACTCCTAGTCGAGACTAACAAAAAACCAGCCGAACTTTTCTCCGCCATTCGTATTGCGGTCTCTTTCGCACCCTTCAGCCCTGCGCTACCACTCACCCTCCACGTCCTCGGTAAAAACATCACTCTCGCTCGCCTGCAAAACGCCGCTACCGCCCTGGAGAATGACTAGCTATGTCGCCTGTCACTCAGAAACGTTCCAAAAAAGCCCTCTGGATTACTTTAGCTATCATTATTATCTTCGGCATAGTCTTAGCTGTTTGCTACTTCTTATTCTTTCGCGAACAAGATCTTTTCTTTACCCCCGATTCTGAAGTCAGTGATTATCCCGAGCTACCTTACAATCAATTTACAGGCGAAAGCACCGCCGATCCCAGTATCAACAACAGCCCCTTGTATTGCATTCAAATGCCTAACGGTAGCACCGACGGAGCCAGACCTCAAGTTGGACTAAATCAAGCCGGAGTCGTTTTCGAAGCTATTGCCGAAACTGGAATTACCCGTTTCGCCGCCATTTTCCAAAACCCTACCTCCAGCGCCATTGGCCCAATCCGCTCCTTGCGACCATATTATCTAGACTGGGATACGCCTTTCGACTGCACTGTCGTGCACGCTGGTGGATCCAACGAAGCACTTTCCGCCATCAATCTCGGCGGTCAACGCAACCTCGACGAAAACTATACCTACATGTGGCGAGAAAATAATACCAACCGTCTCTGGAATAATTTGTTCACTTCTCCTACCCTCCTCTCCCAGTTTAATGCCAGCAAAGACTACAATACTTCTCATCCACAAAATTTTCCTCGGCTCACTCCTGACGACGCTTCGGCTATCGTCACCGAACTCCAAACTTGCGCTAGCGATCCTGAATGTACTCCTACTGAGGATTTAGCCTCTACCATCTATATTAATTTTAGCACCTCCGCCGCCCATAATGTCCGCTATGCTTACGACCAAGCTTCCAATTCCTATTTACGTTTTCATCAAAACGGCGACCCCCACCTTACTTACATCTGCCCTCCCGACCTAGAGAAACCTAATACCAAAACTGCATGCGGCTCTCCTATTCAGATCGCCCCGAAAGCCATCGTCGTCATGATGGTTCAAGAAAACACTATGGCGGATAACTATCACGAGAACATTGCTACCATCGGCACTGGCAAAGCCTACATTTTTCAGAATGGCACCGTAACAGAAGCTACCTGGGCAAAAACTGCTCAAGACAGCCAAATTACATTCACCGACTTAGCTGGCGAAGTTATTTCCTTCACCCCTGGTCAACTCTGGATTGCCGCAGTTCCTCACTTTGGCAATGTACGCTTCGAATAATCTTTTTGATCATCTCGGAAAGAAAAACATATCGGTGTTCCCACAAAAGGGAATTTCTCGCGAATTTTACGTTCCAAAAATCGTTTATATGACCAGTGTAACAAGCCCAGATCGCGCCCATGTATCACAAACCATGGCGGACATGTGTCCGTCTGCACAATATATTTCAACTTCGGCCTGGTATCTTTCAGACCCGCAGGCGGATGCTCAATCACTGCTTCATTCAAAATCTTATTTAGCTCCGACGTCTTAATTTCTAAATGTCGTACCTCATCAATTTCTGTCACCAGCTCAAATAGTTTGGTGACATTTTTGCCCGTTTCACTACTTGTAATCAGTACCGGCGCGTAGGGAATAAAATTGAAATCCTCTTCTAACTTGTCTAGAATCTCGTCTACGTCCTGAACCAAGTCAGCTTTTGTCAATACCAGAAGAATTCCTTTACCAGACTCAATAATTTGACCCGCCAAAGCTTGATCTAATTTTGAATGCGGCTCAGTCGCGTCCACCAAAAGCGCACAAATATCCGCCTCTTCAATCGCCGCCAGAGTCCTGAGTGCCGAGAATTTCTCAATTCCTACCTCACGCTTGCCCGGCTTACGCAACCCAGCGGTATCCAAAATTTCCAAATCTCTACCGTGATACTTTACCGCCACACGATTCACATCCCGCGTCGTACCTTGTCGCGAACTAACTAATGCCTGCTGCTTCTTTGCCAAAGCATTAAATAGGCTCGACTTTCCCACATTCGGCCGCCCAATTAACGCCACTTTCAAGGCCGTATCTTCAGTATCGTCTTCTGTCTGACTACTATTTTGCAAATTTAGTTCACCCAAAATCGCCTTTTTTAGATCCTGTATACCAGTACCTGTTGTTGCCGACACTTTCAAAGTCTTGTCGGACTTAATTCCAAACGACAAAAACTCTTCTTCCGGCAAAGCCTCACCAAGATCGGTCTTGTTCAAGACTAGCAGCACTGGTTTTCGCGAACGCAACACTTTTCGCGCAATTTCCTGATCACGTAAATTAGGATACTTAGAACTATCTAGCGTGAGCAATATCGCATCCGCCTCATCAATTGCATCAGCGATCTGGTCTTGAATTCCAGCTTCAAAATCATCCACGGGATCCTTTAACCCCGCCGTATCTACCAATATATAACTATTATCCACACGAACCGACACATTATCTCGCGTCGTCCCTTCCTCGCGCGCTACAATTGCCACATTTCGCCTTGCCAGGCGATTCAATAAGCTCGATTTTCCGGCGTTTGTCTGTCCCACGAGCGCTACGATAGGAAGTTTTTTCATGTCATAATTATACCATAAAACAAATCCTTTTCATTCTTTTGTTTCAAAAAAGCCTGTGCTATAATAAACCTAATGGGCAAAATCATCGTCAAAGACCAATCATTAGCAGAGTCATCTGGAACTGATGATTTTTTGTCGGAAAAGCTCCAGCTAACCAAAGAGACCGAAGACCTCGCCCGAAAAAAATCTACAGAAGTCGATAAATACGTAAATGTCGCCGCAAGCACTGGCGGTAAAATTAGCATCAAAGGCACTACTAGTAAAAAATCTCCTTCTCGCAAAGCTAAATCTACCGATATTTCTGCTCGACCGCGTCATACGAAATTAGTCAAGGCTGGCCGCCGAGCGAAGGCTTTGCCATCTGGTACTACTAAACCACGCGCCGGCAAACGCTCCATGTCCGGTCTGGTCATGGACGGCACTATCCGCCCACGCAATACTTCTCGCCAAAAAGCCTCGGCTCTCATTTCTGAAGCGCCAGAAAATATTGACTGGGGCGATGGCAGTTCACGCCAGCCAAAAGCCAAAGATGAAGATAAACCCGACAGCTTCACGCCAAAATATTCTAAAGTCAAATCGGCTCTCATTGGTGTCGGAGTTACCCTCGGCGTAGCTCTAGTCGGTTTTTCAATTATTTGGTTTACGAACCGTAAAGAACCTGAGCTCTGTATGGTCCAATTCGAATCCAGCGGCGGCACCCAAGTCAATAGCGAGCAAACCGTTTGCGGTACTCCAATCGCCAAACCCGAAGATCCTTCCAAAATTGGCTTCATCTTCAAGGGTTGGTTCTACGAAGGTTCGGTATTTGATTTTGACAACATTCCAATTGACAATAACATCATCCTGATTGCCAAATGGGACGTCGATCAAGATGTAGAAACAGTCACCGTTAAGTTCAACTCCAACGGTGGCAGCAAGATTGATGATATTGTCGTCGCCAAAGGCGCCAGTATGCATAGTGCACCCATTAGCCCAACTCGCACCGGCTACATCTTTGATGGTTGGTATCTCAACGGTCAACGTTTTGACTTCATGACCGAAATCAATGAAGACCTCACTCTCACCGCAAAATGGAAAGAATCCCCCAAAGAAGAACCAAACAATAAACCCAATCAAAATAAGCCCAGCACGAACCCCGAAAATCCTCCCGCAGCTACTTGCAAATACACTACCAAAAATGATCTTCGCACCATTGAACTCGAAGTAAATAAAAGCGTCATTCTTAGCCCCAACCTCGCCTACTACAACCTCGACAACTGTCGTGTCGTCTACAAAATCAAAGATGGCTCAATCGCTAGCATCAGCGGAGCTACGCTATCTGGCACCAAGGGCGGCACTACTTCTGTATCAATTTGCGCTACCGACACCAGTGGCAAAGAGCTTGAGTGTATCTCCATACCAGTCAAAATCGTCGAAATCGAAAAACCTGAAATCGAGTCTATCTCAATTGGCGATCAAGAATTAATCGCCGAAGAAACGAAGACTTTCTCCGTCACCATCACACCAAATGACGCCGAATTCTCGCTTGAAGCCAGCTCGTCCGACTCCAATATAGCTACCTGTACAGCCAGTGGTAACAGCGTCTCATGTACTGGCCATAATTCTGGCACGGTCACTATCACCATCCGCGATAGCAAATCTTCCAAAACCGCCACCTTCAATCTCGCGGTCAAAGAAGCTGCTCCGCCCGAAATCGAGGCAACAAGTATTAGCCTCAATACCAAGACTCTCAACCTCGCTGAAGGCGCGACCTACACGCTAATTGCCACCGTTAAGCCGGATGACACTACCAACAAAGCCGTCACTTGGTCTAGCGGAGACACGAGCGTTGCCACAGTCAACGAAAACGGTGAAGTCACAGCTATTGCCGAAGGTACCGTCGTCATCACTGCGAAAACAGCCAATGGTAAAATCGATACCTGCACCATCACCATCACCAAACGCACGGAAACTCCACCCGAAAGCCATTAATTTCTAGGGTTCTCAGAACCTGTTGAATATGCTATAATTATTCAGTACGGTTCCGTCGTCTAGTGGTCCAGGACGTCTGGTTCTCATCCAGAAAATCGCGGGTTCGACTCCCGCCGGAATCACCAGATTATTTTCAGCATTGGTTTTCCAGAACGGCCCTTACTTCAGCCGTATTTTTTGTTTGCATCAGCTTCGCTCGTAAATCCGCCGCTCCCGCATAACCATTAATATAAATCTTAAAATAATGCTTCAATGACTCAAAAGCCAGCCCCCGCACGGCCTCTCTCTTCGCCTCACTAGCCTCTGAACCTAACGCCTTCATCCGCTGCGCATAAATCTTCGCATTTCGCTGGTCAAACAGATCTAGATGCATCTGCAATAATTTTACCAAATCCTCACGACTCGGCCGATAATTCGTAAAACAATACGGATTTTCGAACACTCCGCGCCCAATCATCCAACCATCCACTCCCGGATATTTTTGCGCCAATTCTTCGCACTGCGCTAAATCTTTAATATCGCCATTCATAATCAATTTCGTCTGCGCTGCCAACCCGTCTCTCAGCTGCACAATTGCCGGGATCAGCTCATAGTGCGCTGGCACTTTCGACATTTCTTTGCGCGTCCTCAGATGCACAGTTAAAGCCTCCGGCTGCTTCTGCAAAATCACCGACAACCACTCCCGAAACTCCTCCACAAAAGTATATCCCAAGCGCGTTTTCACCGACACCGGTAGCTTCGTAGCTTTTCGTGCCTGTCGCAAACATTCTACCGCTAGCTCCGGCGTCCGAATCATCGCCGCACCGCCCCCCGCCGCATTCACATGTCGATCTGGACAACCCATATTAATATCTAACCCCGCAAAGCCCAAACCTTCTAACGCTCCAGCCAGTTCATAAAAATGCTCCGGATTTTTACCCCAAATCTGCGCAATAATCGGCACATCCGTCGGCGCCACTTCTAGACGCTCCAAGGCATTGCTCCGCCCCTTCTCTGACGCAAAACTCGAAACATTGGTAAACTCGGTAAAAAAGACATCCGGCCGTCCTGCCTCCGTGATCACTTGCCGGAAAACTACATCCGTCACCCCCTCCATCGGCGCCAAAACCGTAAAACCCTTCGGCAACTTCTCCCAAATATTTTCCATGCTCCTTCTATTATCTCAATAATTATCTAGAATGTCAAATAGTGCTTTTATCCCTGGGAATATACTTACAACTTGCCAAAATCGCTCAAAAAGCATAAATACTATTGACTTTTTTGATAATCTATGCTACAATGGAATCAGTACGTCGATGAATCATCGCCTAAGTCCTTTATTAAGTTGTTATAGGCAATAATTCATCTTACTTTAGTTTTAGAAGGAGGACCATTATGTCTCTACCAGGTAGGCGCGATTCCCAAGAAGATAATTATTTGATCCAGAGTGTGGACGCCGGAGATCTTTTCCTTACAATCGTCCGTTTTGTCTCTATCGTAATCATTGGTTCCGGCATTATATTTTTATTCATCCTCGCCTTTCAGGATCCCAATGTCACGACCGAAATACCGAAGAATGATCAGGTAGTTACCAACCAGGAGGTCAACAGCCCTGAAGCCGAAAGGGAATCGCTCACAAACGAAGTTGAGGACAAGTCTGAAGAAGCGAACCCTCCGCGTTTCACTGCTATTGAGCACCAGCCCAAAAGCATCACCATTACGAACACTAAAACCCAAGAAGCAGTCACATATTATTTCCTCAGCAAATTTGACTACACCTTGCCCGCAGGCAAAACTGCACCAATTACCGATACTCCGCTTTCTCATAGCTATGCCGATGTCTATTACCCCCTCGAGAAGAGCAATACTTTGCCGGATCAGCTCGGATGGTTTATCAAAACTGATGATCCCAACCAGTTTATCCAATGTGTCTACATCCGCAACCCTCTCGATGAGCCTGATTCAGATCAGGGTCCGCAGCCCAGCCTATAGCAACCCCTTCCCCCCAGCCTTTCAGCTGGGGGATTTTTCTGACTTTCTAAACTAGTCTATCTAAAACCCGCGGATCTTGTTAAACGGATAAATCCGTAACACCACCGGGCCAATAATCCGGCAATAGGGAACTGTCCCGAGCCCTGAGCGTGAATCAAACGAATGCGAACCCTCGCGATTATCTCCCGCCACGAAAATCTCACCTTCCGGCACCGTCATATCGACATCGCCAGAGCTATATTCCTTCGGACCATTATTCTCATCAACTCGCGTATCTTCATCAGGATTAAAACCATCCGGATGCTCATCATTGTAGACCGTCAACACGCCATCTTTCACGGTCACCCGCTCACCTGGAAAAGCAATCACACGCTTAATAATATATTGATCAACCTGGCCCGTCGGCACTGAACAAGTCAGAGGCCCCGAAGCCTCACCATTCATAAACACAATCACTTGCCCCCGTTTCGGGACATATTCCTGACCCAAAAAATGATCCCAAGTCACTGGTAAACGATTGACAATCACCCGATCGTCATCATGCAAAGTATTCTCCATACTCGAGCCAACCACGTTGTAAGACCGAAATACAAAGGCATTTAGTACTACCGTACCAATGACCACAATTACCACAAACACCACCAGACTTAGTAGGTCTTTTAATAATGGGTGTTTTTTGAAAAATCCTGCTTTTGGTTGTTGCTCCATTACCCAATTGTACCATGAATTTCAAACTTTGCGAGCATTTTGGCATTTCAAAATTGTTTGCTATAATGTCTTTATGGCTGATTATATTTTCATCCGCAAAAGTCGCAACGCTCTCAGTTCACTGTTGCATATCATCCTCAATCTTTTACTGGCCGTCGTGTCAATCGGTGCCACCGTGGTCACTGGCAACTGTATTATTGGCCTTATTTTAATCGTCGTTTCTAAATGGCGCGTTTTTGCCGTCAACCATCGCTACTGGCTAGTCAACTTACGCTCTAGCCTGGTTGATTTTATCGTTGGCATCAGCTTCGTCTTGCTCGCCTACGCCGCCGGCACCACCTTCCTTCCGGTGCACTTCATTCTCATGGCCGCCTACGCCATCTGGCTCATCATTATCAAGCCGCGTTCGTCCGTCGCCGCTACCATTCTCCAGGCGCTAGTTGCCGTTCTTCTTGGCACCACTACCGCCAGCATCTTCGCCGCCATCACCGACTCGCTCTTGCTCGTAGCCGCCGAATTCCTGATCGGTTTCGCCGCTTCTCACCACGTTCTTATTCAGAGCGAAAGCAATTCCAGCGATCACAATCCGACCTTTATCTCTCTGGTCTGCGGCCTCTTCTTTTCTGAGATCGCCTGGCTTTCTCATACCTGGCTCATCATCTATACTATCAGTTCTACCGGTATTTGCGTTTCTCAACTCGCCATTATCCTCACCTTGGTTAGCTTCGCTTATTTCCAAATCTATCGCGATGTTTCTAAGCACGACGGCAAACTCAAATTCCAAAATGTCGCTCTGCCAGTCGTTTTCAGTCTCGTCATTATCGCCGTTTTGATTATTAGTTTTAGTCAACCCCGTTTCAACATTCATTAAATATATAGGTTTAGGAGGTATTATGCCCAAAACTACTAAAGTTAATTCCAGCGAAACCGCTACTGCTCCCGTTTTTATCGAGCACCCAGCCAAAAAAGATACCGGTTTCAAAGTTTTCGTGATTTTCATGTTACTTATCACTCTTGGCGCTGCAGCCAGTGGTCTCGCGCTCTCGATCATTAATTACACCGCCGAAGACGCCCCCATCACACTCCCTTCCGGCTCAGATGGCAACTCTGCCAATTTCACCGAAGGTTCCATCGCTGAAGTCGCCTCCCGCGTCGCACCTGGCGTCGTCTCCATCTTGACCGAAAGCCGCACTACGAGCTGGTTTGGTCAGAATTCTACCCAAACTTCCGCCGGTACCGGCATGATCGTCTCTAGCGACGGCTATGTCCTCACCAACAAGCACGTCATCGAAAAATCCCATTCCATCAGCGTCATCCTCGACGACGGCACCACCTACGACGACGTCACCCTAGTCGGCACTGATCCCACCAACGACGTCGCTTTTCTCAAAATCAACAACGTCAACGACCTCCCCACGGTCAAACTCGGCGACTCCAAGACTATTACCGCCGGTCAACAGGTCATCGCTATCGGCAATGCCCTCGGTCAATACCAAAACACCATCACTTACGGAATCATTTCCGGTACCGGGCGCTCACTCACCGCTTATAGCAGCGACTTTTCCTCCTCAGAAAACCTCACCGACATGATTCAAACCGACGCCGCCATCAATGCCGGTAATTCCGGCGGCCCGCTTGTCAACGCCGCCGGTGAAGTCATCGGTATCAATACCGCCACCAGCTCCGACGCCGATGGTATCGGTTTCGCTATCCCTATCTCCAGTGTCAAAGGCATGCTGAAAAACATCATCGAGAACAAATCTACCAAACGCGCCTATCTCGGAGTCTATTACATCAACCTCACCCCTGACATCGCCAAAACTTACAACCTACCCGTCACCACCGGCGCTTATCTCTCCAGCTCCTCCCAGAATTCTGCCATCGTCGAAGGCGGACCCGCTGCGAAAGCCGGCCTCAAAGACAAAGACATCATTACCAAAATCAACGGCGTCTCCGTCGGCAAAGCCGGCTCGGTCTCTACATTGATCGGTGAATATGCCCCTGGCGACACCGTTCAACTCACTGTGCTACGCGATGGTAAAGAACATACTATCAACCTCACCCTTGGTAGCTACGGCGAGAATTAGACCTTCTCAAACACCAGCCCAAATCCGCAAATTTTACGCTTCTTGTAGCTGCTCTCTTTAGCTATCCTTACCAATTCATCATGTTGGCACGGATCAGCCTCAATTATCACATACGGAATCGATAGTTTTTTCAGTTGCTCAAACATCTTTTCATACAGCTCCAAACCTCGCTTCTCAGCATACAGGGCCAAGCTCGGCTCATAACCCAAACTCCGCTCATCGAGCCACTCCCAACTCCGATCGACATAGGGCAAATTTGCAACCAAAATATCCACATTTTGCCCTAGAAGGCCATTTTGAGGCGTTTCTAGCGCGTTTAAACCATTACCGCCATCATACCGCATTTCGTCTTTCGACGGCCATTTTCGCGCATTTTTCAGCAAATCAGCCTGAAATAGGTCAACTTTCGCCCCCAAATTCCGCATATTGCCTTCTGCGACCTCTAGGAGCTCACTACTGACGTCCGTAGCCAAAACCTTCGCCTGAGGGAGCTCCAGCGCCAAAGTCACCGCTATGCACCCGCTGCCAGTCCCTAGCTCCAAAATTCGCACTTTTTCTCCCCCAGACAGCTCTTTTATTAGGTCAATCAGCACCTCCGTCTCTGGACGGGGAATCAACACCCGTCGATCGACCTTAAAATTGCGCCCATAAAACTCTTTTTCACCCAAAATATAAGCCAGTGGCTCGCCTTCTTCTCGCCGTTGCAACATTTTTTCGGCTTTTTCCGCCATATCTGTTGTAATTTTTACAACATTATGTGCTGCTAGCCAGCTTCGATCCGCTCCCTCTGGTGCAAAAACCGCTAACGCAATCAGCTCCGCATCCAAGGTATCAATTCTCTCCCGCGCTAATTTCAGCCACTCTGTGATTGTCATAGCATTATATATATGATATAATATTGTAAATGTCAAGTCGTAATCACCTCCTTTCACAACATTTCTTAAGGTCTCCGCGCCTCGCGCTCAAGCTAATTGGCCATAGCAATCTCAAAAAACGCGACCTCGTCCTCGATATTGGTGCCGGATCAGGCGTGATTACAGTCGCCTTAGCGAAGCGCGTCCGCGAAGTCTGGGCGATCGAACCAGACCATGGCACAGCCGAAAAACTCCGTCAAAATCTCCAAAAATATCAAATCAAAAACGTGCGCGTATTCGAGCATGACTTTTTGGAACTCAGTTTACCAAGCGAGCCTTACAAAGTTTTCGCCAACCCACCCTTCCATCTCTCTGCCCCAATCTTCTATAAACTTCTCGCTTTATCCAACCAAAATGGTCAAATCGTTCCGAGTCCGACCAAAAATCACCTGAAGCCAACTGCGATTTACTTAATCCTCCAAAAACAGCTCGCCCTTAAACTGATCCCTACCGATCGTCATTACACCTCGCAGCTCGGCCATCAAATCATACGTGACTACGATGCGCGCATTCGCCTTCCGCTCCGTCCAGCCGACTTTACTCCGCCTCCTGCAGTCCCCGCCGTTTTCTACGAAGCCAAACTCCGTCTTCGCTAAGTTCTTCTCGGGCTCACTCCCCCAGCTTTCGCTCCGCCAAGGTCAACTCTTTAATCAAATCCTCAATATCGCCATCCATCGCCGCCCCAATATTTGAACGCGAATAATGCACACGATGATCCGTAATCCGATCCTGTGGAAAATTATACGTCCGAATCTTTTCGCTTCGATCCCCTGAGCCGATCAAACTCTTTCGCGCATCGCTCGCCGCCTTCATTTCTTCTTGCTTCTGTCGCTCCATCAACCTTGAACGCAAAACCGCCATGGCCTTGACGCGATTTTGCTGCTGCGAACGCTCATCCTGCATTGCTACGACAAGCCCCGTCGGCAAATGCGTAATCCGCACCGCCGAATCCGTCGTATTCACGCCTTGCCCGCCGTGTCCCCCCGAGCGATAAATATCAATTCTCAAATCCTCAGGTTTAATCTCAATATCCGCCTCCGCCGCTTCTGGCAAAACTGCCACCGTCGCCGTCGAAGTATGGATTCGCCCCTGTGATTCCGTCACCGGCACTCGCTGTACTCTATGCACACCCCCCTCGAACTTCAACTGGCCATAAGGCTTTTCCCCCGAGACTCGCAAAATCACTTCTTTCATCCCGCCCGCTTCATTCTCATTTTGCGCCAAAAGTTCCACTTTCAAACCATGTTTCTCGGCATAACGCACGTACATCCGATAAAGCTCGCCCGCAAACAGGGAAGCTTCATCACCACCCGCCCCCGCACGAATCTCCATAATCGCCGGCTTATCATCTGCCGGATCGTGTGGCAAAAGCATCTCTTCTAGCTCCGCCGCCCAAGCCTCAATATTTGCGCCCAGCTCTCGCACGTCTTCCTGCGCCACCTCTCCTAGCTCCGGATCATCAACTAATTCCGTAGCTTCTTGCCAATTCTTCCTTGCCTGCTCAATTTTCCCCGCCAAAGTCAAAATCTCTGTAATTTCCGACAATCGCCGCGATTTTTCCGCAAAATCCGGCGCCGCATATGCTTCCGGTTTTGCCAAAAAATCCTCAATCTCACGTTTTTCGGCCTCAAATTTCTGGAAATCTATTTTCATCTATGCTATTATAACATACGTAGGGTAAAAGCGCAGTTTTGTATGACTTCAATTGCGCCGCTGCCCTATATTAGACG
>CAZFGY010000022.1:0-12299 GCA_964518465.1 uncultured Candidatus Saccharibacteria bacterium
CCCTCCGTTGCCTCTTGCTAGGCTGATCTATGGAAAAGAAGGGTGCGATGTGGCTCTCTCATACCCATAGCCTAAGTAGAGACTAGGCAACGGAGGGGAAAGGCATAGAAACGGTAATCTGGTGCTACGACACTGTAGACGCGACCCTCACCATCAACGCGAAATGTATAATTTTTATCTATAGACATACTACGACCAGTTATAAGACGGAGAAAATTTCCTATTAAAGTAAGCATGTGTTGGTTAATACCTGCGTACCCGCTGCGGACGAAGTGTTCAATAGTGGCGTGATTTAGAGTTTCTCGTAGAGAAAAGGACCCCTTGCGGAGTCCTTGCTGTGAGAGGAAGCTATCTGGCGGCTGCTACGCCACGACTTAAGAAGTAAAAACGAATAGCGCGTGGGGTCAGGTACTTTTTGCCGACCACCGTTTTGCAGATCACATTGGCGGGCATGACGGTTTCAGTGAGGGAAGCCGAGGCAGACGTAAAGGCGCAAGGCATAGCATCGGCGCCTCGGAAGTCAATTGCCGCGTCTTGTAAGAGTGTGCCGTCTGGCTTTTTTACCCGTACGTGGCAGATATAGTCTTGGTCTAACTTGAGCGCATTGACCTTTTCACCAGTGCTGTCAGTCACCCACGTTTCGGTGTATAGTGTGTCGTCTGTCTTGACCCCCTTGACGTCTTGTACGACAGTTGTGTTGAAAACACCGATATAGACCGTGGATTGGATTTGGCTCGGTAATAGTTCAATCACCGCTATAAGGACAGCGACAGAAATCGCTATACTAGCTACAACACCTAGCATCATCCCCAAAATGCCTATTACTAACTCAAATGTCCACACTAAGATGGAGATTACCCCGTCAGCCATTTTCCGGAAGAAGCCCCCCATGATAATTCATCCTTTCTACAGTTATGAATGTCCCAGAAAGTTTTTAAAAACTTTCTCCTTCATCTCTCATTGTAGCACAGAATTGTGATTTTGTCAATATTACGGTAAGAAAAAAGCCCCCCTCGACAGGGGGCGGGACGGAAATTTAGGGCTTTTTGCAGGCCAAGAGGAGATATTTGCATAAAATGATCCAGATGGCAATTTCGACAAAGCAGGCAATAAGCGCGGCAATAACCGTACAGATCAGCGCAAGCAGGCTCTGTTGAGGCAAAAGCACTACCAACGAATAGCAGAGCATGCTCAGCGCAAAGATTACAAAGCATCTGCTGCGGTACTTTGCTATTTCTACATCTGGCGCGGGTCTGGGTAAAGGTTTAGCTGTGTCGACGACTTTTCTAAGAATCAGGGGCGTGCAGGCCAAAATCACCAACATGATAAGTCGGACAAAGAAGATTAAGCGTTCATGCTGTGGCAGATAAAACTCTACCAAATTCAGCCCGACGCTCAAAATTCCACCACCGACGACTGGCAAAAGGCGCAGGGTATCGACAAAGATCATGTCCTTGGCGACGGGATAGGTCTTCACGGGGATGCTGGGGTAGCCTTCTTCGTGCATAAAACACCCTCCTTCAGATGAAACCAATCTTAGCCCGACAGGAAATTTCCGATTTAGAAAGGAGCTAAGATTATCTTGCTTGGGTATTTTAGTATTTTAGAGGCTATTTTGCAAGGGGTTTCTCAGGGCTATGGGCTTGGCGCCAAGCGGCAATCTTGCCATGATCCCCGGAAAGTAAGATTTCTGGCACCTTGAGACCACGAAAATCGGCTGGTTTGGTGTATTGAGGGTACTCGAGATTGTTGCCGTTGGAAAAACTTTCGATCTTAGCAGAAGTGGCACCCCCGAGCACGCCAGGAAGCAAACGGGTAATGGAATCGATGATGATCAGCGCTGGTAATTCCCCACCGGTGAGGACGTAATTGCCTAAGGAAATTTTGTGGTCGACAATGGTCAAAATGCGCTCGTCGTAGCCTTCGTAGTGGGGGCAAAGAATGATAAAATGACGATTTGCCCGACTAGGGCAATCAGGGTTGCTAGCGGGAGACGCTACGTCTCGGCCCGTCGTTACGGGCGAGACTAGCTCAGTTCGCTCCCCGTTGGTCGCGAGAGCTCCCGACCAGCAATCCTGCTTGCCCCCCTCTTCCAAATCGTCATTCTCTATTCCGGCAAACTGGCGAGCCAGGGCTTGATTCCAGGTCTCTCCGACAGGGGTAGGTAGGATAACTTCGGCGGTTTCGTCGAGTGCTTTGACACTTTCGATGGCGGCAAAGACCGGTTCGCAGCGCAGTAGCATACCGTCGCCGCCGCCGTACGGGGTATCGTCGACGGATTTGTGCGGACCGAGGCCAAAATCGCGCAAATTAACATAATTCACCTCAATAATGCCCCGATCTTGAGCTTTATAAAGCATCGAGCTGTCAAGATAGGGCTGCAAAGCCTCTGGAAAAAGCGTAATAATGGTGAATTTGATTTTTGGCATGGTTGGTGTAATTATAACATAGAATTGATCTTCCGTAAAAACTAGCTCCTTTTGAGAGCTAGTTTTCTACTGATGCGCGCCCACCCTAGGGCACATTGGTTTGTTTTAATCCGCTGTTTGTTTTTGTTTCATCTCCACACTCCACTTAACATTTCAGTGGAACCCTTGTGAAGCGTATCAGCTTATACTTATAATAAGCCTAAGAATTTCCAGTGTCAAGGTTTTTCGGGATTATGTTGTATTTTTTACAACAATATGGTGGGCCTGGGTATGCTAGGGAGGGCAAGAAAAAGCCCCGACGTGACGCCGGAGCTAAAATAGATTTTGCGGGGTAGATAAGCTAGACTGCCGCTTGCGGCAAGGGGTGAGGCCAATCCCAATCGGGGTAGAGACCAGACAGTATAGAACTGTCGGTCAAACGGCGAGGCCGATCGGGGTGATAGTTTGGCTGGCGCTTCTGATGTTCCAGGATAATCTGGCGGCGAAGCTGTTGGCTGCGATGAAGTTGCCGGGCGGTGAGCTCAGGTGGCTGTTGTATAACGCTGAGGGTAATCTGCTCAGGCTTCTGTTCGCTATCGAGACGACAGGCCAAGATGAGGTGATATGCATGCACTTCTTCCCATTCGTTGCGGTGAAGGCCAGAGGAATTGCAATAGCGGCCCGGGCGCTCCTCTGACTCGTCAGGCTCCAGGCACCGTCCTTCCGGATCAACTACCCAGGTTGCTTCGAAAATAAGGTCATCGTTGAAGCAAAGGGCAGAGAAAGACAGGGGCGGAGCGGTAAGCAAAGCGGCTTGCTCATATTCAAGGACATCACGATCGAAATATCGACAATAATTACCTTGGGCGGTTCGGCGACGCTTGAGTGTGCGGGCGGATTTTTGCCCTTCGGACGGATTGGATTGGTCATAACTATACCAAATCGGGAAAACGAAAAAGGCTCGGAGAGTAACAGCATCAGTATGGTAAAGTTGCACATGTTCTGCATCGCCGGCTAGGACCGAATAGGGCTCGTCGGCTGTACTTACTCCCTCGAAATTAGGATTGGTATAGTTAACGAAGATGTGTGTCGCGTGCTGAGGCTCGCAAAGGGTGAAAAGATTGCGCAGAGCTTGCTTCTCGGCAAGCGGCCGAGTGACGAACTTACCAAAAGCTAGTTTCGCGCCGGCGAAGCCCTCCCAGAGCTCCCTCGCGATGTCTGGCATGCGAATGCCTTGGATCAAATTGTAAGGGCGGCCATCGACGGTCGGAATTTCAGCCTCTTCGAAGACAAAAGTGATATGGGGCTGCGGGGTGCCGTTGCGGGCGCATTTGGGAACCAAGAAACCGCCTTCGCGGCGCTCGGTAGTGCTTTGACCGAAAAGCGATTTCGCTTCTTTCAAGGTCAGACTCCGGGTACGCATGAGACAAAACCTCCTTATCTAGATTCTCGCAAAAAAACTAGGGGCAAACGAGAAGTCCCTCTTTTTCCATTTTATCATAGATATTGTAATAAGTCAATGTCTTTTATGCTTTTTTGGAGGAAATTCAATAAAATTGGCTAATAATCTTCGACCAGCGTGAATTCTTTACCGGCGATCGAAATAATTGAGTCGGGGCCAGCGCCCTGAGAGGTTAATTCGGCGCGAATACCAAGCTTTTTGAGGATGTCGCGAAGGCGGTTGACCGAGGCGTAGTTGTTTAGATCGGTGCGACGAGCGAATTTCTCGATTTTGGCACCGGTGACGACGTATTTATCATCCTGTTTCTCGACGTGCCAAGCGTTTGAGAGCTGATCCGGACTTAAAGTAATAACCGGTAAATCCTGACCTTTGAGCGCAGGGGTGCTATCCTCTGCTACATCCTCGAGTTTCAGCTCCTTTTGAACGCTCTTGAGTTTAGAAAGAGCGCGCAGAATCTCCTTAATTCCCTGTCCAGAGGCGGCGGAAATTTTGAAAACTTGCACAGCGGGATTCACATCGTGGATAGAAGCTTCTTGCATCTGCAAAATTTCGGTATCGACGCCTTCACATTTGGTCAGAGCGACGATTTCGGGCTTCTCGCTCAGATTACCGTAACGCTCGAGCTCATGGCGAATCGTCCAGTAGGCTTCTCCGGCGTCATCATTATAAACATCGACGAGGTGAAGTAAGGCAGCGGTGCGATCGACGTGGCGCAAGAAATCATGCCCAAGACCTTTGCCTTCGGCGGCGCCTTCGATTAACCCGGGAATGTCCGCGATCAAAAGGTCCTGGCCATCAATCGTGGCGACGCCAAGCTGAGGCGTCAGCGTAGTAAAAGGATAATTGGCGATTTCGGGGCGAGCGTTCGAGACAACGCTGAGAAAAGTGGATTTACCAGCATTTGGCAAACCCACGAGGCCAATATCGGCCAGCAATTTCAGCTCAAGCGTAGCCTCGAAGCTCTCGCCGGGCTCGCCAACCTCGGCAATGAGAGGGGCTTGACGAGTGGAAGATTTGAAATGAGCATTACCAAAGCCGCCATCACCGCCCTTAGCGATCACAGCTTCCTCTTGATCATGGGTCAAATCAGCCAAAATAGTATCATCTCGCCGGACAATGGTACCAATTGGGACTTCGACGATGAGGTCGCGGCCCGAACGCCCCGCCGAGCGAGTGCCGGAACCGTTCTTGCCATCTTCGGCGATTAGCTCTGGATTAAAGCGAAAATCGAGCAGCGTATTAGTATCCTTGTCGGCGCGAAAGATGATTGAGCCACCTTTACCACCATCACCACCATCTGGGCCGCCTTTCGGGATGTAGATTTCGTGGCGGAAAGAGACGGCACCGTCGCCGCCCTTTCCGGCTTGAAGTTTTACTTTGGCAGTATCAACAAACATAAAGCTTAATGGATGTAGTTAAAGTTACCGACGATGTTGGCGGGGATGGTCGACTCAGTAATGACATTGGAGCGATAGCCGTAGTTCATTTCACGAACTAGCAACGATCCATCGTCGTTCACGCGCAAAACAATACCGACGTGGCCGTACCAACCTGAGGTAGTCTGGAAGACAGCACCTGGAGAGGGCGTATGGTCGACTTGCAACCCGAGGCGGCGAGCATTATTAGCCCAATATTTAGCGTCACCAGTCAAATTAACAGGTAGCGGGATACCAAGCTCTTCACGCTTAAACCATGAATAGTAGGTACACTGACCCCAGACCATGCGGTTAGTACCACTACGCACCACGTTTTCGTAAACTACACGCATATTTTGGCGGTCGGAAGTAGAGCCATAGTAGGAATAATGGTAAACAGGAACATATTCTGGACGCTCTGTCAATGGTAAAGTACCGTTTGGCAAGACGATCTGCATCCCGTCGCTCAGGACGGAGCCAACTTCAAGGTCGTTATAAGCAATAATACGTTCGGCATTAGAACCATAACGAGAAGCTAGCGTATCCGGGGTATCGCCGGAACGAACAGTATAGACGATACCAGCAGTCTTAGGAATCATAAGAGCTTGACCGACACTAACATCGGTAGTTTTCAAACTGTTAGACCAACGGATTTGGTCGGTCGTAACACCGTATTTGCCAGCGATTGAGGCCATAGTTTCGCCCTCAGAGACGATATAAGTATCGACACCCTTCGAAATGGCGATCGAAACATAGCCCGGCTTCTCGATCTTATCGGTACTGGTCTGGCTAATCTCCTTCAAAACTGAGGCGGAGACGTAGTTACCAGAGACCGCGTCGACGCTGGCGAGGCTAAACGAGCTAGAGAGGCTAGCTACCACGTAAAGCTCAGAAAGCTGGTCGGCGGAAACGCTGTAATTGTTGGCAGCCATAGCGTTCATGTTGAGGCTAGAGCTACCGGAAGCGTTTTTATCCTCAGAACCGAATTTTGCGAATGCAAAAACCAGCACTGCGGTCATAATATAGGGTATCACCCGACCGATTGCACGCAAAAACTTGTGCTCTTTAGTCTTAGTTCTAGTTTTCATAATTACTCGCAGTTCTAGCTGTCTACCCCTGTAAAATCAGGTTTTTTCACAGCCCTATGTTGCAGTACTCCTGGCAATGGTCTTTCTTATTCTGTTCGTGCTCAGGGTACGTACTACTATAATACATCATTCCATCGTCTCCTGTCAAGAAGAATAAGTAGTTTGAAGCACTCTCATCAGGGGTGGCGACGGCATTTAAAGCCTCAATTCCAGGGTTAGAAATCGGACCAAAAGGCAGCCCTATGATGTTTGGGTTACGCGTATTATATGGATTATCAAGCGTCAAAACATCCGCATTGGAGTAAGTTTCGCGGTTTGGATCAATGAGATCTAGGGCATACTTAAAAGTCACATCACTTCCTAAATTCATCCCTTGAGTAAGCCGATTTAAGAAGACTTTCGCCACCTTAGCCTGATCTACGGCATTATTGGCTTCTTTTTGGACAACAGAGGCGAGGGTGATGCCCTGATAGAGATTGAGACCTTGCGCAGCAAATTTAGACTGCAGATCTTGAGTCTTGACGACTTTGGCCATTTCTTCAATCATACGGCCCACAATCGTGACAGGAGTATCGTCTTTATAGAATTCGTAAGTTTCGCCAAAGAGGTAGCCTTCGAGACTGGCACCTTCAGGACGGCCTTCGAGGACCCAGCTATAATCTTTGTCCGAATAATCGGCCGTGAAGGCGGCGTCAACCTCGGGCTCCAAATAGCCGAGGCTGGTGAGCTTCTTGCGAATATCTTGCAAAGTTTCACCCGGGAAGACTGTAAAACTAAAAACATTGTCACGGCTACCACGGATGAGCGCCTCGGCAATTTGATCGACGGACATGGCCTTGCTGAACTCGTATTCGCCAGCTTTCAGACTCTCACCCTTAGAATTGAGACGGAAATAAATCTGAAAAACTAAGGGGTCGCGAATCAGACCCTCTTCTTTAAGCTCGCTAGCAATTGTACTGACGCCAGCGCCGCTTTCAACGGCGAAGACAGTGGTATCACATTCATCGGCCGTAGTCGTATTACAATCAACATCGGTGACGGGGCGCAAATTATAACTGTAGTAGGCATAGGCGGCACCACCGGCCAGACCGAGCAAAACCAGAATCGTAATAAAGGCGGTAGCAAAGCGGTGAGGTTTGGCAGCCTTGACACTACGATGTTTGGCAGCGGCAGCTCGCGTGGTGGATTTGCCGGTCTTTTCTTCGAGAAAATCTTGGAGAATGATCGTAGCGGCTTCAGAGTCAATATCGCCTTTTTTATAACCCTTTTTGCGACCTTTGAGACGTTTTTCGGCTTCGACAGAAGTGAGTGACTCATCTTGAAAACAAATTTTTGCACTAGGAATAGCTTCTTTGAGCTCTTTGGCAAACTTGCGCACATAACGGCTTTGGGCGGTTTCCTCACCTTTCGAATTACGAGGAAGCCCCAGCACAAAGCTGCTAATATCCCAAGCTCGCGCTAGTGAAGCAATTTTCTTGAATTCCGTGCCATCTACCTCTATTGCGCTATAAGGGATGGCGATGCGGACAGAGGAGTCGGCCTTGGCCACTCCAATACGTTTGGTACCGACGTCAAGGCCTATAAGTTTCATTTATTATCCTCCACCGTCAGATGAACGGTCACTTTGCTGGGGTCGGTAGGAACGCTCCAGACCCAGAAGTAAGAGGTGCGAATTTCGACTGAACTGACACCGTTGATGGAGCGTAGCAAGGACTGTACTTCGCCAGTTTTGCGGCCTTTGGCTTTCTCGAGAATATCCTCTTCGGTGACGGTCGGTCCGACTTCGATCACGGTCTTAAGGCGGGCGGGCTCTTCGATAGCGGTGTAGCGTTCGAAGTATGGTTTACCAATTGAATAGATTTTCTGATCTTCACTAAGTGTGGTTTTTTGCTTAATGTATTCTTCGACTTTGGCGCGCTCGACAGCATAGACAGAATAGACTACCTTGACCTCGACATTAGGTGTGGTATTTTCGCCAACTTCGTCGCCGACGGCAGGAGTAGATTTGACTTCGCTAGCTTCCGCAGCAAAGCTAGACTCGATAGGGATCAGGGCTTCATCGATGTCTTCGAGAAGATCAGCCTTACCTTCGACAGTGTGCTCGCTAATTTGAGCTTCTTTAACTTCGTCGACGTCCGTTTGGCTGACAACCTTGACATTTTTGGTAGTGCCATCAGAGATAGCACCGCTATTGGTGACACTGGCGCCTTCATAACTTTTCCAAGTAACAGCACTAGCAAGGTTGTAATTCTCGCCAGCATTCACGGCTTCGACGAAAACAGAGAAAGTTTTAACGCAGGTGCCGTTGGTGCTCGAGATTGGGGTGTTGCAGGCTACGGGGAATTCCGTGCCGTTCCAAGTAAGGGGCGCGCTGGCTTCGGTAGCACGATATTGCAAGCCATCTGCAGTGCTAAAGATAGCACCTTTAGGTACGCCAATGCTGAAACCACCATTATTGACGTAATCGTGTAATTTCAGGGTATAGGTAACGTTCAGGGTGCCTTTGGCGCGTTCACCGCGGTTTTCTTCGCCAGTGGCCTTAAAATCGGTCTTATAGGTAGCATCACTAATCTGTTTATCAGCGAAGAAGATACCTTCAGCAATGTTTTCTGCGGCAGCATCAGTGGTAAAACGGATATTTTCAGAAAAGTTACTAGGTGTGCTGCTGATAGCGACTGTAATAGTCACCGCAGGGGCAAAAACGAAGGCCCAGACCAAGACTACGGCAAGAATTAAGAGGGCAGGAATGCCAAAAAGCAGCCATTTGCGGTATTTGTCCATGGGGTTACCAGAATGGTTTTTGGTGGCTTTGAGGGCCTTTTTGGCGCTTTTTTTATCGTTTTTAGCGTCTTTAGAAGGGTTTTCAAGGGAGTCTTCGGTAAGGTCGATAGTATCGGCGCTTTTCTTAGATTGCGCGTCAGAAGGGCTGCTAGAGGCCTCTGAGAGGGTTTTAGCGTCTTTTTTGAGCTGATCGGCTGATTCTTCGACATCTTCAAGGTCTTCGTCAAGCGCATCAGCGGCCTCGGCCTCTTTGATACTGGCCTCAGTCGGAATGACGGGGCGAGATTGTAAAGTCTTAGCGACGGGGATCTTAGCCGCCATGGCCATTTTCACAATGGCGGGGTCAGCCGTGACGATGACGGCGACTTTTTCGCATTCTTTGGCAACTCTGGCTACAAGCTTCATGTTCACCGCACTACGGAGCATAGTAGCTTTTTTCGGAGGCACAAGGGCCACAAGTTTTTGTTCGGCCTGCTGGAGCTTGGTCAGGATGTCGGTGATGTCATCCTCCGGCTCCAAATAAATAACTTCCTTGTTCATATGTACTAAATATAGCACATTTTTTTGTGCTTGTGTTAAAATGATAACTAATGAGCTTATTCAAACGTAAAAAGGTTGTGAATATGACGACGGGCGTTGGTGACGCGGCTTTGCTAGCACAACGCTCTCTGGATTTTATTGCTGAAGGCGTGTTGCTAGTGGATGAGCGCGGAATGATTAAATTCGCTAATCCGGCCGCAGCGACTATGACAGGTTTCGATTCCCCCCAGAGTATTACTGGGTTAGATTATCAGCTAGTAATACGATTAGAAAACGCCGATCAGGCACCGATCGAGCCGACTCAGAGTAGTTTATATACGGCACTAATGACGAATCAGGCGATGAGCACGCGGGAGTATTTCCTAGTTTCCGCGCAAGGAGAACATAGAATAGCGATCGCGCTGGCTTGTATCCCGACAGGTGGTCAGCATGAGGATCGAATTATTAATTTTCGCGATATTACGAAGGAACTAGCTGAGGAACGCGAACAAGCGGAATTTATTTCGACCGCCAGCCATGAAATGCGGACCCCGGTAGCTTCGATTGAAGGGTATCTCGGTCTGGCTTTAAACCCGCAGACGGCGACGATCGATGCGCGGGCGCGGCAATATCTAGAGGCCGCTCACTCGGCCAGTAAACATCTAGGGCATTTGTTTAAAGATCTGCTTGATGTGACGAAATTAGACGATAAGCGCCTAAGGGCACGTTTGGTACCGGTCGATGCGGTAGAAATTGTGCAAAGAATCACCGCTGAACGGTTGAAGGATATGGAGGCGAAACAGATCCGTTATAGCTTTGGCGACAATGAAGCAGTGCAGCTAGACAAGAAGCGCATCGAACCTAAGGTTTATATGGCGGTGGATTTGGACTTTTTGCATGAAATTTTGGACAATCTAGCCGAGAACGCCATTAAATACACGCCGAACGGTGGAGAAATTCACGTAAACGTGAAGGGAGATGGCGACAAAGTATTGATTAGTGTTGCAGATACAGGGATTGGGATTTCGGCCGACGATTTGAATCATATTTTCCAGAAGTTTTATCGGGTGGATAATTCACAAACACGCCAAATTGGCGGTACTGGTCTCGGTCTATATCTTGTCAAGCAGCGCGTCGAGACTTTAGGTGGTCGGGTCTGGGCGGAAAGTGACTTCGGGAAAGGTTCGACTTTCTTTGTTTCCCTGCCACGGTTGTCCGATTCCGAATACGAAAAAATGCGCATCGCGCAGACCAACGAACAGATGGTAAGAAGTTTTTCTGCACCTGCGCAGCCAGCAGCGCAGCCAATCGCCCAGCAGCCCGTGATCCAACAACCAGCAGTTGCTCAGCCAGCGGCAGCCCCTGCCGTCAATCCTGTTTCACCTAGTCCAACAATTAATAACCAAAATAAGGAGTCCTTATGAGTAAAGTGATGCTCGTCGAAGATGACGATAGCTTGCGCGAAATTTACAGTATCCGTTTGACCGCTGAAGGTTACACGATTGTTTCGGCCAAAGATGGCGAGGAGGCTTTGGCGGTGGCGGTGCGCGAGAGGCCGGATTTGATTGTTTCTGATGTGATGATGCCGAAAATTTCGGGGTTTGACATGTTGGATATTTTGCGTTCGACTCCAGAAACCAAGGATATTAAGGTGATCATGATGACTGCGCTTTCGAGTGAGGACCAACGTCTGCGGGGGGAGAATTTAGGGGCCGATCGCTATCTAGTCAAATCGCAGGTAGGAATTGAGGATGTGGTAAATGTGGTGCACGATGTGCTAGGAGATCGCAATTCTAGCGGAGTGATTTCTCCAACTACGCCAGCCAACGATTCGGCAATGCCGGCGGCCGATAACACGATGTTTAATATTCCAGATCCGATGGCAGGAATGCAGCAGGACAACGGTACTCTAAACTTGCCCCACGCATAAGCGATGTCGATGGACGAAAAAATACGCTTAAACAAATTTCTGGCGGAACGACTGGGGATTTCGCGGCGAGAGGCTGATGATTTGATTGCGGCGCAGAAGGTGACCGTGAATGATAGGGTCGCGGTTTTGGGTGATCGTATTGACAAAAATGATAAAGTGTGCTACAATGGTAGGATAGTACCCTTCAATGTGGGTTATCTCTATATTGGCTTGAATAAGCCGGCTGGATATGTCTGCTCACGTAAGAAACAAGATTTTGCGCCGACGATTTATGAGCTTTTGCCCGCTAAATTACAGAATCTAAAAACCGTCGGTCGTCTAGATAAAGACTCGTCGGGTTTGATTCTGCTGACGAATGATGGTGACTTTGCTTTCCAAATGACTCACCCGAAGTTTGTTAAGACTAAGGTTTATGAGGTGCGGCTGGATCGAACTCTGGAGCCCTTACACCAGCAAGAAATTAGTGATTTCGGGATCGAGATTGGTGACGGAATCTCTAAGCTAGGGCTAACAAAAATGGACGAGAGTCGAAAATATTGGCGCGTGACCATGCAAGAAGGTCGCAACCGACAAATACGGAGAACTTTTGGAGCGCTAGGCTATACAGTAGTCGAGCTGAAAAGAATCCAATTTGGGCCCTACCAACTCACGGGCCTCGAAGAGGGCAAGTGGGTAGAAGCGCCGAGGCTTTAGGTA
>CAZFGY010000023.1:0-10093 GCA_964518465.1 uncultured Candidatus Saccharibacteria bacterium
AAGGCTGGCAATTACCGTATTCAGGACAGAAGTATAATGAGACCAGTGGGAGTTTTTATAAGTTGATTAAAACATATACTGGAAATGCCTTATCGGCAGATGCAGCAAACAACAACGGGGAGAGCCTGCTGAGTAACATTATAGGCAATGATGTGCTGAGTTTCAGTGGTAAAAATGTAGAACAGGTGCTAACTGGTTTTCCTTTGCGGCTGTTTCGCGCTGGGAACATTAATCTTTGGCCAAGATTTAATCCAGTTCGAGATTTCGGGCTCAACGGGATTTATCAGTCTCAATCATTGCATCAGCAACTTCGCATGGATGTCACCAGAGTATCGCCCTCTAACGGTAGTCACTCATTATATGGTCTCTCTACCAGATGCGTTTTATTAAATACTAATACCTATAGCCTAAGTAGAGACTAGGCAACGGAGAGGATAGCTATAGAAACGATCACTATATTGCATCATATGAATGGTATTAATATATACATTGGGACGATGTGCGAAACGTAAATCACTGGTCGCTCTATCTACCCAAAAGTAGCTGCACGCGCCAAGCCAAAATATCTCACCGTTTAATTGACTGTTCGCATTACTCATATGTCCGCTGCGGACGAAGCTCCTCCGCGCCGGGTTCGTCGTTCCTTGGGCTAGCTTCCAGCAGGTTCGGTATGTCGGTGCCAATGCACACTTTTGGTCCTCTGTGGTTAATTCTAATGTCTACGTTCAGTACCTCTACTTTAATCCCGCCGATGTCTACCCCTCCTACCGCAATGTTCGCTTGTTCGGTTTCTCCCTCCGTTGCCTCTTGCTAGGCTGATCTATGGAAAATAGAGCTGTCCGCAGCGGATACATTCGTATGGACCAAGGTAATATCGTGCATACGGGTCTTTTAGCTTATATATACCCATCGAACTACTGGTTATTCTACTGGCACCTACCGCCTCATAGTTAACGACTCGATAATCGATACTATTGCTACAGTACAAAGATTTTGGGGCTTCTCTCTTCGTTGCCTAGTCTCTACTTAGGCTATAGGTATGAGACGTTATTGAATAATTGTTCCCGAGCGGCGAGCAAGAGCTAACTCAAGGTTGTCGGGGGAGGCGATAATACCAATTTTGCCTTTGCTAGCAAACTGAGTGATCGCTTCCATTTTGGGTAACATCGAGCCTGCACCAAAGTGCCCAGCTTTAATATATTCGTTGGCCTCACGAGTGCTGATCATGCCTAAGGCGATTTGCTCAGGTTTGCCAAAATTGAGGTAAGCGTTGGGTACAGCCGTAACAGAAACAAAAATATCAGCTTTGATCAGCTCGGCTAATTTGGCAGCGGCGAGATCTTTGTCAATTACAGCGTCAACGCCTTTGAGGATTTTCAGAACTTTAGTACGTACCACCGGTATTCCACCGCCACCTACCGCGATGACGATAGCTCCCGAGTCGATCAAGGTAGTGATTTCCTTTTTCTCAACAATATCAATAGGAAGAGGTGAAGGGACAACGCGGCGATAACCCCGCCCTGCGTCTTCACGCATTTCCCAGCCTTTGGTTTTGGCTAGTTTGAGAGCTTCGCGAGCGGTATAGAATTGACCGATGGGCTTCGTAGGATGTCGAAAGGCTGGATCTTTACGATCGACAACGACTTGCGTGACGATGCTAGCGACTTTTTTGCGTTTGCGTTCCTTGGTAAAAGCATTGTCGATGGATTGAGATAGCCAATAGCCAATTTGACCTTGGCTCATTGCTACTGCGGTTTCGAGAGGCATTGCAGGAGCGGCAGTAGTGGCAGCGTTCTCTTCGTGGATGAGAATATTGCCAACCTGTGGACCATTGCCATGAGCGACGACAATCTCGTATTTAGTAGAAAGTTTAGCAATAGTGGCGCCGATTTTGGCGGCGACAGATTTTTGGGCTTCGGCAGTGACTTCTCCTTTCTTCTGGAGAGCGTTACCGCCTAGGGCGATAACCACACGCAGCTTGTTCATAGAAAAAGTATATGCTAATTTTGAGGTTTTGGCAACTTAATTAGAAACCTGGTTTACCGAGTAGATGGAACATATTAGCTTTATAGGCTTCTACGCCCGGCTGATCAAAAGGATTGACGCCTGAAAGCAGAGCCGAAAGAGCACAGGCACACTCAAAGAAGAAAATCAGGGCACCGAAACTACGAGCAGAGAAATCTGGGGCAGCGATCTCAAAAACTGGAATGCCGCCGGCGCGATGAGCAGCGACCGTAGCAGCGAGGGCGGTCTGATTGAGAAAATTAAGTGACTTGCCTTCAATATACTGCAAGCCATCGAGGTTCTGCGCGAGGCTAGGAACAGTAAAATCTACTTCGGGAGGAGTGGTAAATTCGAGCATAGTTTCGATTAGATTGCGACGACCGTCTTGCATATATTGGCCAAGCGAATGGAGGTCTGTCGTATAGCTGACCGAGGCGGGGAAAATTCCCTGGTGCTGCTTCCCTTCGGATTCGCCAAAGAGTTGCTTCCACCATTCCTGAAAAGAATGTAGACTTGGCTCAAAGCTAGCCAATACTTCTAAATCGTAGTCGGCTTTTCCTAGCGCCGAGCGAACGGAGGCATAGCGAACAGCTGCGGTATCACCGAGTCGATTGTCGATGAGATACTCAGAGCGTTCGGCGGCGGCACCGGCAAGCAAATCGTCAATGTTGACGCCCGCAACTGCAAGCGGTAAAAGCCCAACAGCGCTGAGAACCGAGTAACGACCACCAATATTATCAGGGACGACAAAGCGCGTATAGCCTTCTTGGATAGCTTCGTCGTGTAAGGCGCCGTGAGCAGCGTCGGTGGTAGCATAAATACGCTTCTTCGCAGTAACATCACCGTATTTTTGGATAAGTTTGTCTTTGAGCAAGCGGAAAGCAACGGCGGGTTCGGTGGTAGTGCCAGATTTAGAGATGATATTGACTGAGAAATCAGCATCATCGAGCGTATCAAGAAGCTGTTCAAGACTGCGTGCACTAAGAGAATTGCCGGTATAGAGTACTTTGGTCGGGGATTCAGGACAAAGAGCTTCGATGAGAGCGCGGTGCCCGAGACAGGAGCCACCGATACCGATACAGACAAGATATTTTGAATGCGATTGAATCGTGGCAGCGGCAGTCTTAATTTGAGAAAGCTCCTCTTGATCGAAGTTTGAAGCTAAGTCAAACCAGCCACCCATGTCGTTAGTACGAATTTGAGATCGCAAGATGCGAATTTTAGCAACATCAACCGCGATCGGTTGATCGAAAGTAAACTGAATCATAAGGCCTCCTAAGGGCTATTTTTTACCCTTTTTAATGTAAATATCTTCTTTCTCCAGCTGAGCGCGGAGAATATATTCACGACATTCGTTGGCGGCGTTACAATTAGCGGCTTCGTAGCTGTAAGAGCTGCCGTCGATACCGAGATTAATCCCGGAAGGATCGGTAAAGAGTTGCGGGTCAATGACCGGCAAGACGTCTTCAGAAATTTTGGCAGGATAATGGCCATATTTAGGATAATAATATTCTTCTAATGCATAATACATGGCGTTGATGGCGACTTTGCGGTCGTCGTCACGGTTCATTGCGTCAACGTTTGACTTCTGAATAAAGAAAATTACAACAAGCAGAGCCGCGAACGTACAGACGATCATGAGTTCGATAAGGGTGAAACCTTTTTTAGATTGCATAATTTGATTATAACACACTTTCATACCTATAGCCTAAGTAGAGACTAGGCAACGGAGAGAAAGAGCAAAGTGCCCAGCACCGGTACGTGACATTTTTGTTCCGGTAGTTGCTATACTAAGATAACTTGCGTCAAAAGATGAACGCCAAAAAGCTTCTCGTCCTGCGTAACCAAGTGTGCCTTTGTTGAAATAAATTGCTCCGCTGCGGACGAATCTCCTCCTTTTCCATAGATCAGCCTAACAAGAGGTAACGGAGGGAGAAGGCGAGTGAGCGATAAGGAATGGGAGAAGGGTAAAAATTACTAGAGTTTATATGAAAGTTTTGAGCAAAGGTTTTAGAATAAATGACGGACGACCATAAATGTGCTATGCCACCCGCGTATCGAACTTGCTGATCGCTAGTTATAGGTTCAGTATACCCGGCGCGGAGGAAGATCGTCCGCAGCGGGTGGTTACCATATCCCAATGATATTGTGGATAGAGTTGGCTTGTCGGGTATGATTTGGAGTCATTCTGCCCAAGATATCAAGGGAGGAGCATACAATCTTCTATATAACTATATGCAGGTAGAAATAAACCCCATAGATGATAGTCAGCGTCAGCGGGGCTATCCCCTCCGTTGCCTCTTGCTAGGCTGATCTATGGAAAAGGGAGAAGTGTATGGTTAAGCATATCATTCTTCCTATCCTAGTAGCATAAGGCAACGGAGGGGGAAAGCAGCAGAGCGTTGATGTGAAGAATATGTTCCAAGTGCATCTGTATAAAATGTTAAAGCATATATTGAGTGGCGATCTTTTAAATTGCAAGATAAATAGTATCCAGATATACCTGCATAAGATAATTTTTTTGAACTTATTACTCCGGCGCGCGCAAAACGTTCATGTGATAGTTTCTGAGCATTACCCAACAGGGGTGGGATAGGTTTAGAAACGTTCACGTGAACGTTTTACTGATGGTTTCCTCCGCGCCGGGCAAGTTCATCCAAGAAGTACAAATCAGCATTTTAGACAAACTGGAGCATTAGCTACACATTGGTCGAATGTTGCGGCAAACATGATATACTCACAGTATTTAGTCGTAAATAACTTTGGAGTCTATCCGTCTTCTAACTATCATCGCTTACTTGGTTTCTCTCTCCGTTGCCTCTTGCTAGGCTGATCTATGGAAAAGAGTCGTCCGCAGTGGCTATTTCAATAACCAATACCCATCAGTACGCTATGCAGGTGAACGTGGTTACTTTTATCTAAAATCTGCTGGTCGAACATCTAATCAGCCTTGGTTCTTCCGTCTATCCAGCAATTCTGTGACAAACGCCCTTCTAGATGAATCTCGAGGCTATGGTAATCCTCTCCGTTGCCTAGTCTCTACTTAGGCTATGGGTATGGGATAAAGTTAACTATCTCTGACACATATAGAAAGCAGCATCACATGATGGTATAATGAAAATATTAAGCTTGCGTGAGGAATCATATGGACGATGTTTTTAACTATCTTAAAGCTCTGGATGTCAATTTTCTTGCAACAAGAAAAGGTGAAGGGGTTAGTTGTAGACCATTCGGTGACCCGGTGAAATTTGACGATAAGATTTATATACTGACCCACGCACATAAAGATGTCGCTAGACAGCTCGCCGCCGATAATAATATTTGCATTGTAGCCTATAACCCAGACAAAGATGACTGGTTACGAATTTTTTGTAAGGTCGTGGATGACAGTGAAAATATGGCCGCAAAGCAAGCAATCATTAACGAGTTTAGTTGGGCTGAAGACGCCGGCTATACCTTAGACAACCCAGAGTTCAAATGTTACTATCTTGCAGGCGCAAAGGCCGAAATTCGTGATTGTGAAGGTGAATTATTAGCAAATTACAAATTCTAATCCAACTCGTAATCTAAAGCGCTTTCTAATAATGCTGTACTCAAAATCCTTGAGAGCCGCGAACCTGTGGTCATCGGAGCAGATTATATCATTGCCAAATCAGATCAACTACTCCAATAATATAAAAAGGCTCTTCTTGCTCTATGATCCAGAGTTCAAAGGCCTATTTCGGGACGGTGAGCCCCAGTTTGGTAGTACCGACTGGGATCGAACCAGTGACCTTGGGCTTATGAGTCCCACGCTCTAACCATCTGAGCTACGGTACCATACAATTTATTTTATATCTTTATTATAGCACAAAATCCCACACTGTGCCTAATTTTCTGCAAGGTACTCCTTAGTTAGCTTGTCTAGCTAAGATTTTCGCCGACTTTTCCAATAGATAATCAACCATTTGACCAGCAATATCATCTCCAGTCAAAAGTTGGCAACGCGGGAAATAACATGGAAAGTTTACTTCAGCAACTTTTGGACCATCGTCGGTCATCATGATATCCACGCCGCCAAATTCCACCCCTTCGGCCTTAGTAGCGTGAATTGCCACCTTCTGCACTTCATCATCAAAAGTATAAGGTTCTACATTCGGTGTAGTGCCCTCATTAGAACGAAAATCCCCTTGTGGCGCATTATAACGAATCGAGCTAATAACGCGATCTCCGAGTACAATCAAGCGCGCCGTAGAGGTGACGTTGCAATATTCTTTCAAAACCGCATCCACACCGCTTTTACGGACAAAATCTGCTACCGAAAACAAGCTTTCTGGGCTATCTACGCGCATTACTCCCACACCATGGCTACCGCCCATAGCTTTGATAATAATCGGAAATCCGCCTAACGATTCTGCCACATCCAGCAAAACTTTGTGATCTTCTGGCAAATAATTTACCGTTCGCGGTGCTGGAACTTTGAGATATTCATAAGTAATTGCGCCAGGGCGGCGTACAGTTAGCGGAGTTGGCTCCGTTCGGAAAGTTGCAATGTCTGGTCTAATCAACATTGTCTCTAGCCCCATGGCGCCTGGCGAAGCCATAGTGGTGATTCGATATAGCGCATCCCCAGAATCAATTTTGACATTAAGCGGATTAGTAGTGGCTGGGTCCAAAATTACCACTTCTACTCCTCGCTCTGCGCAAGCTTTTTGCAACAAATCAGTTATTATTACGCTACTACTCGTTTTAACTATCAAATATAACTTCATAAAGCTTTCTGGCGGAAGGGACAGGATTCGAACCTGCGAAGCTATTAACTTGCCGGTTTTCAAGACCGGTGCCATCAACCACTCGGCCACCCTTCCGCGTTTAATTTTAGCATATATTGACATTATTAGCAACTTGTGCTAGAATCAAAGCATAAGCTGCTTACTGACGGCTTGGTTTTGGTGATTCTTGTGTATATTGGGGATGAATCGTTGATTTTCTGGTGTGCTTCTGATAAGATGGTACTAATAGAGGAGGTACAGATGAAGGGTGAATATCGACCATACGAAGAAAGAACACCAGACGAGCAGTACAAGAATTTGATTCGAGCAATCTTGAAAGACGGGATTAAAAGCCCGTCGCCGATGGTTGATAAAAATGGCAAGGAAGTGAATTCGATTGACCTTCTCGGTGCTCCGGTGTTGAGGTTTGATTTGTTGAAAAATGGTGTGCCGGTCATGACGGAGCGCGAAATTAGCTTTTGGCGGACGCCGATCGGCGAACTTTTGGCGTTTATCAATGGGGCGCGGACACAAGCGGAGCTGGAGACATTTGGCTGTAAATGGTGGAGATACTGGGCGACAGATGAGAAATGTAAGAAAAGAGGTTTGGAGCCGGGAGATTTGGGACCGGGCTCGTATGGGGCGGCCTTTCATGATTTTCCGACTGCTGACGGCGGAAGTTTTAACCAGCTCGCAGAAATTATCAAGCAAATTCGTGAGCGTCCGGAGCTGAAAACACATTTGATCACGCCTTGGATACCGCAATATACGATTCGTAACCGCGACCACCAGCAGAAGGTGGTGGTGTGCCCATGTCATGGGTGGATGCATTTTAGGATTTTGAACGAACGGCTAAACTTGGTGATGTTCCAGCGGAGTTGTGATGTCTTAGTTGGGTGTCCGAGCAACTGGATTCAGTATTCGGCACTGCTATTAGCTATGTCGGAGGTGCTAGATTTGGAGCCGGGCGAATTTGTACATATGATTTCTGACGCGCATATTTATGAAAATCAGTTACCTTGGGCTGACGAGATTCTAGCAAGAGAAAGCCATCCTTTCCCGACCCTAAAGATTACAAGAAGTCATGAAAGTATTTTTGACTATCGCATAGAAGATTTTGAATTGACAGATTATAATCCTGAACCAGCGATTAAGGGGATACCGGTAGCGATTTAGTATGGATGAAAATTGGTTGGCGAATGTAAAAATCGCCCATAAAACTGGGAAGTCGGTGGGGCTTGTGCAAGGCTCGTGGGACCTGTTTCACTTAGGGCATTTGCGATACATTATGAAGGCGCGGGCTTTGTGTGATTTTCTGGTGATTGCAATGGATAGTGATGAAAAAATCCGGAAACGCAAAGGTCCGACAAGACCAGTGATTCCGGAGCACGAGCGTTATGAATTTATCAAGTTGCTGAATATTGCTGATGCGGTAGTGATTAAGGGGGTGGATGAGCCGAAGTGGCACTTAATTAAGACGATCCGGCCGGATGTTCTGGTGGCGATCAAAGAGAATTATACGGATGAAGAAATTGAGCGACTGCAGAAGTATTGTGGGCGCGTGGCGGTGTTGCCGCGCCAAGCGAAAACCTCGACTTCGGATAAGATTAGGCAGATCACTCTGTCGAGTCGGCTGAAGAAGGTCGCGGGAGTGGAAGAAAAAGTGGCGAAGGCGGCGGCGGGGATGAAGCGGCGGATTCGCTACAACAAAGATATGCCGGAGCCGATTCCGCAACTCTTGAAAGAACTGAGGAGCTCGACGGATGATGTTTGTCCGACGGCGGCAGCTTGTTTTTGGAATGGGCAATGGGTGTTTGGCACAAACCAGATTGATTTTACAATTCCAGAATATGATATTACGAATCGGACTGAGCTGTTCTATGACACGGTTGAGCATGCGGAGATTAATCTTTTGAAAAAATTGGGGAAGGTAAAAACGCTGGAGGATACGCCGTTTTATGTGACGTTGTTCCCTTGTGATCATTGTATGAAAGTTTTGATTAATAAGGGGGTGAAGGAAATTTATTACCTGGAAGACCATCCGCAGAGAAACTGGAGCAAACGGTCGCATGCGTTGGCTGAGCGGAAAGGAATTAAGACAGTTTGCTTGGTTGAGGAGGAAAATGAATAAATACCGCTATATTTATCCGCCCAATGCGAGGCGGCAGGATCAGCTAGACATTATGCTCAGGATGGAAGCGGAGGATAAAGATCCGATGGCGCCGGAGTATATTGAGCAAGAAATCTTGTTTATGACTGATTATTGGCATATTTCTAAAAATCGCTTCCCTTACGAAGGGGCGGAGCTGCAGTTTTTGATCGTGGCACGCGGGCCAGTTTATAGTTTGGAAGAGATTTCGCCAGAGATGTGGCTAGACCTCAGAACGGTCTGCCTGAAATTGGCGCAAGAATATGGGATGGAAGGCGGGGGGATTTGTATGCGTTTTGGAGATCCGGCAAGATCGGGCGCATCACTTACAAGGGTGCATTGTCATATGATTATGCCAGTAGAAGGGGGAAAGGTGAAGTTTTCACTCGGCGGGCGTCGCGAGTTGCAGGAAGGTCTGCACTTTTAAAAATCTTACTCGGCGTTGGTATGGACGGCGGTGACGTCGTCGAGATCATCGAGAGAGTCGAGGAGTTTTTCTAGCTTTTCTGCATTGTCGCCCTCAACAGGAACGGTGGTGGTAGGCAAGTATTTGAGCTCGGCGTCGGTGACATGGAGGCCGGCTTCGATGAGCTTTTGACGGATCTGCATTAGCTCGTTGGGCGCAGTGGTGATGAAGAGACCATCTTCTCCTTCTTCAACATCTTCGGCGCCACTGTCGAGGACAGTCATCATGGCATCTTCGCCTTTGTCGGAAATTTCAATCCAACCTTTGCGAGCGAATTGGAACATAACCGATCCCGGATCGGCCATGCGACCACCGTTTTTCGAGAGAATGTTGCGGACTTCAGGCATGGTGCGATTCTTATTATCAGTGGCAACTTCAATAATGATGCCTACGCCGCCCGGGCCGTAGCCTTCATAAACTTCTTCAATGAGCGCAGCAGCGTTTTTATCGGAAACTCGAGCAATAGCGCGTTCGATGTTAACTTTCGGCATGTTGGCCTGGCGGGCCTTCTCCAGCATCATGGCAAGAGAGGGGTTCATGTTGGGGTCAGTGCCAGAACGTGCGGCAATAGCGATCTGATTAGCGATTTTAGTGAAGAGAGCGCCACGTTTAGCGTCGACAACGGCTTTTTGGCGTTTGGTGGTGGCCCATTTGCTATGTCCGGACATACAATTCTCCTCTTTTATAATAAATAGTGTAATTCGTCAATGGTGCCCGAGACAG
>CAZFGY010000023.1:10103-12159 GCA_964518465.1 uncultured Candidatus Saccharibacteria bacterium
CACATGATTGCTCATACTAGCACCTGAAGCTAGCGCGTCTGCCAATTCCGCCACTCGGGCATTACTGGGTTTATTATAACATATCTGTGGCACAGGTGATAGCATTGACTTTTGAACTAAAGTATGCTATACTGACAACAAGTGGAGTCCGATTGGACGACGCTTTGTTCGTTGTTGGTCTAGAGTGTAGAAAGAGGTGCAAATATGCGTATGACTGGAACTGGAATAAGACCTTTGACACCTATGGAAGTAATGTCGGGGGCTAATATAGCTGTCGACGACGACGTAATTGGAATTGTTAACAGTATGTTGGCGGAGGCTCTGCGAGAGAGATTTCTGCCGGAAGTTCTTAGTATTTCAATATCAGAGAAAGAGCTCTGGCAGCGCATTCAGGCAATTGCCAAAGTAAAGAGGATACCTGCGGATTCTATTGCTTGGCGGTGGTTTTATCTTTACTACACCGATTCATGGGAAATAACGGTAACCAAAGGTATCCATGGCGATGATAAAGATTTATCTACGTTTTATCGTTTTAAGCCTAAACATGTCATACAGGAAGGCTGAGAGACTTGTTTCCCCTCGTATAGCACTTTAAGGGTTCAAAACCCGCTCCATAATCGGAGCGGGTTTTTATGATTTTTAAGAATGGAGCTTAACTGAGGCAGGGAGTTTAGCGTCTTTGAGAAGCGGCTGGAGATCTTTTTCTTCCAAAGTTTCCTGCTTCAGAAGGGCTTCGGCGAGACGGTCGAGGACGACGGTATTTGCCCTCAAAATCGCTTCGGCACGCTGAGCGGCTTCATCAGAGAGGAGCTTTACTTCTTGATCAATCAGCTCGGCAGTCTTTTCAGAATAAGGCTTACTAGTTGTAATCGTGTAGTAGCCGGTGCTTTGATCCGGGAAGACGAGGTTGCGAGTCTGGGCACCCATGCCTTCTTCGACGACCATTTCCTTGCTGAGCTCGGCGACATTTTTGAGGTCGGATGAGGCACCAGTAGTAACAGCGTCTTTACCGAAGACTAATTTCTCAGCCATACGGCCACCCATCGCCCGAGCGAGGATATCTTTCAGCTCATAAATACTCTTATAGCTACGATCTTCGGGCGGGAGGAACCAGGTGACGCCACCAGTACGACCGCGAGGGATAATAGTGACTTTGTGTACTGGATCGGAATCTGGCAAAACGTGCCCAACGATCGCATGACCAGCTTCGTGATAAGCGGTCACTTTGCGCTCGTGATCATTCATGGCTTTACTCTTGCGCTCGGGACCAATTGCAACCCGCTCAAAGGCTTCGGTGAGGTCAGCGTTAGTAATTTCTTTGTGCCCTTCGCGAGCGGCAGTAATGGCGGCCTCGTTGGCAATGTTGGCAAGGTCAGCGCCCGAACTGCCGGCGGTCTTAGCGGCGAGCGCGTCGAGGTCAACATCTTTAGCGGTAGGCTTATTCTTGAAATGAACTTGAAGGATTTCTAAGCGATCTTTGCGCTCCGGAAGAGTAACATTAATATGGCGGTCGAAACGGCCCGGGCGGAGTAGGGCTTTGTCGAGCATATCGACACGGTTGGTAGCTGCGATGACGATGACACCAGAGTCATTATCAAAACCATCCATTTCAACGAGGATCTGGTTAAGGGTTTGCTCGTCTTCACGTCCGGCGCCACCACGAGCATCACGCTTGTGAGCGACTGCGTCGATTTCATCAATGAAAATAATGCTAGGAGCGTTCTTTTTCGCTTTAGCAAAGAGATCGCGAACGCGGGACGCACCGACGCCGACAAACATTTCGGCAAATTCAGAACCGGAAATACTAAAGAAGGGCACTGAGGCTTCGCCGGCTACGGCACGAGCCATTAAGGTTTTGCCGGTACCAGGGTCTCCCGCGAGCAAAACGCCACGAGGAATTTTCGCACCAAGTTTTTCATATTTTTTGGGCTCTTTGAGAAAGTCGACGATTTCGGTCAAGTCTTGTTTGGCGGATTCGTTCCCTGCGACGTCGCTGAAGAGAACCTTTTTCTTGTCGGGCCCGTAGAGCTTAGCCTTGGCCTTGCCGAAACCCATT
>CAZFGY010000024.1:0-11929 GCA_964518465.1 uncultured Candidatus Saccharibacteria bacterium
TTCTACGCCTTTTCCCTCCGTTGCCTCTTGCTAGGCTGATCTATGGAAAAGAAGAGCTAGCCATCCTTTACTTCGTCCGCAGCGGACATACAAGTAATACCAATAATCAACTAAACGGATATCTGCTCTGGCTTGGTGGATGCAGCTATTTTTGGGTAGATAGAGCGACCAGTGATTTGCGCTTTGCTTATCGTCATGCTACATACATCAATACCGTTTATCCTACACAACACAGCGATCGTTTCTATGGCTTCTCCCTCCGTTGCCTAGTCTCTACTTAGGCTATGGGTATAGGGGAAGCTACTGTCCGCTTACGCGTTTTACTTCCTCCGCGCCGGCGCTATCGTACCTTCGGCTAGTAATCAGAGGATTCGAGTTATTGGTTCTGGTGCATACTTCTGGTCGTCTGTTGTTAATTCTAGACTCTACGCCCAAGACTTCTACTTTGATCCTAGCATTGTCTACCCCTCTGTCGTCCTTACTCGCCTAAACAGCTTTCCCCTCCGTTGCCTCTTGCTAGGCTGATCTATGGAAAAGAGAATCAAAGCCTAAATCTCGTGTATGCTGCATATTCTTACTATCTCCTTCTTAAAGAGAGACTAAAAAAACCGTACGCTCTTTAGTCTACGATTCTCTTTATGTGCTTGAATATTTCTTCACTGGGTCGGTCTCGGATTTAAGGAGGAGATAGTAAGAATTGTATAGGGTACACGAGATCTAAGCCAAATCACTCGCCACCCTATTCACCTCATCAATTGTCGTAATCCCCGACAATGCTTTCAATATCCCATCTTGGCGCATCGTGACCGTTCCCTTCTCTTTCGCCACTCGCATCACCTCTGCCGAAGTCGCATGCGAAATAATCAGTTTCTGGATATCTTCATCCACTTCAATCGCTTCATATAGCCCTGCGCGCCCCGCATAGCCCCCCGGCGCATCCTGATCTTCAATACCCTTCACTAAGGTATATGATTGTTGTCCAGCTACCGGCAAACCATTATATCCCAGATCGTCACTCACCGCCGCTACTTCTTCTTGTGATTGCGGCAACAATCCCCCCACTACATCGTTAATTTCCTTCGTCTGCATTTCATTACTCTGATAAGACGTCCGTTTCGCCGCCACCCGTCGTACTAGGCGTTGACCGATCACCGTATTCAGAGTCGAAGCGAGCAAGAACGGTTCAATCCCCATATCGAGAAGCCGTGGCAAAATCCCCGCCGCACTGTTTGTGTGTAACGTACTAAACACTAAGTGCCCCGTCAAACTCGCCTGCACTGCCAAGTTCGCCGTCTCCGAATCACGAATCTCCCCTACCATCACCACGTCGGGATCTTGCCGCAGGATACTCCGAAGCCCCGACGCAAACGTCAATCCCGCATCCACATTCACCTGAATCTGATTCACCCCGTCCATCTTGTACTCGACCGGATCTTCCAGCGTCACGATATTGATCTTTTCACTCTTAATCTTCTTAATCAAAGCATACAGTGTGGTCGATTTACCAGAGCCCGTCGGACCAGATGTCAGGATCATCCCATTCGGTCGCTCAATCCCCCTCAGCACCGTCGCCAGCGTTCGACCCGTCATACCCATATCTTCCACTTCCATCGAAGTCCCAGTTTTATCCAGCAAGCGTATCACCACCTGCTCTCCCCATACCACTGGAGAAATCGCAATACGCAGATCCACTTCCCGATCCCCCACCATCACGGCAAACTGACCATCCTGCGGAATGCGGTGTTCATCAATTTTTAGATTCGACAAAATCTTAATCCTCGACACCAGCGCCGGCTCAATCGCCTTCGGCAGTTCCATCACTCGCCTCAACACCCCATCAATTCGACAACGAATAATCAAACTATTTTCTAGCGGTTCGATATGCACATCGCTCGCCTTCGACTTGACCGCAAACTCCAAAATACTCGTCAAAGCCTTAGAAATCGGCGAATCTTGCGTAATCGTCTTTACATTACTACTTGCTTTCTTCTGCTCAACTTCTTGATTCGTCACCTTGACCGCTTGCTCGACACCAGTAAAATCGCCCTTGTACTGTTGCAAGACCGACTGGATCCCCTCACCCGACGCCATCAAAGCGCGCACCTGTTTCCCCGTGAAAGTCGACAAATAGTCCACTGCCTGAATATTCCCCACATCCAGCATCGCTACAATTAATTGGCCATTCGCTTCACCAAGCGGCACCACCATTGAGCGTTCTGCCACTTCCAGCGGCAAAAGGTTGAACACTTCCTGGTCCATCTGCACATTCTTCAGATCGACATACGGCACACCCATCACTACTGCCGTCGCGTGCGCCACCATTTCGTTAGTCACAATTCTCTGCGCAATCAAAGCCTCCAGCAGCGGTCGTTTCGTCTGTTCCACCTCTGTCCGTACTCGCGCAATCTCTGCCGGATCTACCAACCCTTCCCCAATCAAAAGGTCAATTACCCTCGTCAGCCCATCCTTCGTCAGCAAAGCCATTAACTATTCCTCCGGCACATTGATCATGCACACTGTCTGCTCATCACGACTCAATGTCCCATCGCCATCCGTATCGCACCCAATATAGGCACCGTCAAGATCAATTTCACATACTTTCAGCTCATCCGCATTCAATACCCCATCCCCATCCGTGTCCTCACAGCTCCTCGGGTCTCTTTGAATTCGTCCACAGGCATACAACTCACCCGCATCCAAAATCCCATTCCGATCAATATCCTCACAATCACCTACAAACACTTCAATGGTCGGATTAATCGCCGTACTGCTGAAGACTTCTGCATCCGGTGCAATCAACTGGCTAGAAATCGGCGCTTTTAGTTTCTTGAAAGTCACCGTCGATTCATCTGGATCCCCCATCACCGCCTGGCACACGAAAAACGCTGCCAAAGTTCCAATGCTCGCAATCAAAATTAAACTAAATATATCCGACTGCTTCATTTAGTACTCTCCAATAGCTGATTCTTATTATCTACCGCACTACTACCTCGATCACCAGCCCCCGTACTCGGTTTCGTTTTACCCTTTGGTTTCACGGTCACATTTTCTTCCAGTACATCCAACTCACTCAAGTAGAAAGCGTTCGCTCGTGCACTCAAACTTAACCCTCTCTCCGTCCACTCAATCGTCGCCGAAGTAATATCAAACTCTCTAATCGAACGTTCAATACTATCTAGTACATGTATCACCTCGACTCCAGTACCTTCATATTGTAAAGTCACTGGCACCGCACTCACACCCACTATATCATCAAGCTCCAAATTCTCATCCCGCGGTGCAATCGAATCCGGTTCCTTCCCCGCCACGATAAAGATCTGGTTCAAGCTCGCCATCAAAGCCTCAGTGTTCTTCTGTGCCGGCAAAGCATCAGAAATCACGCGCAGTGCCGAACAAATTTTCGCCGCTTGTAAATACTGCTCCCGGTCCTTATCAGATGTTGCCTGACTATATAACTCGTTAAAATCAATCCGCTCACCCTTCTCGTTATAACAATTCGCATTTCGTTTCCGCGCCACTGATTCCAAATCGCTATTTTGCGCCATCGATTGATAGACATTATACCTCAGCGTCCCTGGCACTTCAGAAATCTTAATCTCATTCGGTTTACATTTCTCAAGCTCTTCGTCACTCAAACGCCCATTTTTATCTTTATCTAGACAAATTCCCACATTTCTCAGTGTCTGGTCATATTCCGTAATCGCCTCGTTCTTTTCTGTAATAATCTTCGTATTAAACTTAATATATTTAATCAAGAAAATTGATAGCACCAAACAGGTCCCCAGCACCAACGACGTCGCAAGCACCTCAAGCATCGTCAATTGCTGTGCTTTAGAAATTTTCTGCCGCTTCGTATCCGCTGGTCGCTCTGCCATGATTAATTCCCTCCTTTATTCACGGAATTTAGTATACATTCGCTATCGCCCTCTTCACATTCGCGCGCTTCCTGCGCAAACATCCCGCCGATCTGAATGTAAGAATCTGTCACGTTCTGCCCCATTGGCCCAATCGCAATCATATGCTTATTCTGGAAGGAGAAGAACGCTTCCTCAAGCTTCACTAAACCAGTAAATTTCAAGACCAAATTATCGCTCTCGTCACGTCCATTAGCCGAGCTAGCAATCGTCAGTCCATCTGGCGCCAACATACAATCATTCGTTGAAGTCCATTTCACATTCTGATCCCCGCTCACCTGTGTACCACTATATTTATAGCAAGCACTCACAAAATGTTGAATCCCATCAATATTACCGTCCAGCTGCATATGTCCCGCCCTAAACCATTCCGTAAACTGCGGCGTCCGCCAGACCTTTACTCTTTTCACATCTACTCGCACATAGTACTGGCTACCATCCTCACGGGTCCTCGCTTCGACCACACTGTCGCGAATCGTCACTGCGCCATCAGGAGCTACCGTCACATTCCCTGCCGCCACCAGCTCTTCGACCGGTACTTCGACCTCGTCCTTCTCTACCTCAGCATCTGCACTATAATGGAACTCCATTTCCGCATTCTCCTGTAAACTCTTCGGCGCCGCTTTACAACCATCGACAGTCAAATCCCACCAGGCATAATAACTATCTCCAGTTTTATAGGCATTGCCATCCGCATCGCCTTCGTTAATACAATGCGTCGGAATTTCTTTTCCATCAATATCTACATAACGCCCGTAGTCATATTTAGTAAGCGCCACCCCTTTCTTGAATGATTCCAGCACACGATAGTCAATCAATGGCGCTACCTGCGCATCCGCCTGACCATCCATCATAATTTCGCTCGTCTCCAGATTTACTCTCAACTCCGACAATTTCACATCGTCCTCACCCTGAGGCAACATTACCCCGAGAGCGCCAAATACTCTCGAGAGCACCGTCTTCTGATCAACTAGTTCTGCAATCCCGTTTAGCTGCTCCTGGATCGTCACCAAATCATTTAGCTCCGTATAATCGCCCATTTTCTTGGACATCGTACTCATTCGCTTATCTTGATTTGACATTGCAATATCTTGGCCACTCTTAATGCCGAATAAAATTACCACTGCCCCGATCGCCACGCTTGATACCACGATACAAATAAACAGCACGATGTTGCGCATCTTCTGCGCCTTGATCATTTGAGCTTTCACTTCTGGTACCAAGTTAATCTCATAGGTCTTACTAATTGTCGAAACCACCGCACCAGTCTCTTTTGGTACCGGTTTACCAGTGATCTTGGCCCAAGTCACACGGAATTTTTTCACGAATTCTTGCCAACTTTTCTTCAAATTCTCAACGAAATCGTTCATCTCTCATTGTCCCTTTCCGCCAAACCAATCGCCACCGCGAACTCATTCGCAACCGGCGCGAGCACCTGCTGTTGCTCCGGCGACACCCGCACCAACTGCCAAGGGTTACCCTGTGTTGTCGGTACATTCGTCTTCGCCTCAATATACTCAGCAATAAATGGGATCATCCCTGCAAACCCAGACAAGACGATCCCTCCCACCGGAGCGTTCATATACTCCGACTTGAAGAATCGCATCGATTTCGAAAGCTCCGAAGCAAACCCTTCCAAAGTCGAATCTAGCGCCTTAAACACCTGCCCTTCTACCTTGTCCTGTGCCAAGCCAAACTTCAAAATAAACTGTCGTGCCTGCTCTGGTTTCACTAAGAGTGACGAGGAAACCGTGTTAATCAGCGACATGAACCCTCCTGGTACCGAACGCACCAAACGTGGTAAACCACGATACATCATCACCAAGTCCGTCGAACGTTCGCCGAGGTCAATAATCATTCTTGCATCCTGCGCTCCCACCGGCGTCAAAGCTCGTGCCATTGCCAGCGACTCTGGCTCTTGCGCAATCACATTTAGTCCGTATGATTCAATCAATTCCATCCGCGCCTCTGCAAACTCGATCGCCGACGAAGAAATCAAGATTTCCGCTTTCGTCACATCGTGCGGACAAACCCCAAGCGACAAATAATCCACCGTCGCCTCATCTAGCGGCATTGGAATATACTTATCCAACTGATATTTAATCGTATTCATCAGCTCAGCTTCTGGCAAATTTTCCACCCGTACAATCGAAGTAAAAGTTTTCGAAGCCGGCATCCCCACCGCCACATTCTTCGTCGTAATTCCGGCTTGCTTCATCGCCCCCAAGATCGTCTCCCCTAGCCTCCGACGACCTGCCGCGGAACCATCCTCAAGCACCTTTCTCTCTACTGGCACATACGCAAATTTCTGCAACACCCAACCATGCTGAAAGCCACCCGCTAGCTGCACCAACCGAATCGCCGTCGTACCAATATCTAACGCGAAGAAATCGCCCACTCCATGGATTAAACTCATACTAACATTATATGCTTGTGTTTTTCAAAAATCAAGCAACCTCCCGAATTTTCTATGTGCCCGCCTTCTCTTTACCAAACTTCTTTCAGCTCTACCAAAAACGCTCTACCCTTCGCATCACTTCTAATATTATGATAATAATATTCCTTCACTACCGGAAAATCCTCCGCCGGCGGCGTCACATATAAATCCCCTTCTACGCTCCTCAGCCCATAATAACGGAAGAATCGATACGACCCCCAATACCCACTCTCGAAATCCACTGGCACCAAACTCTTGAGCAGTGGATATTTCTCCATCGCACCAAGCAACGCCGGCGCCTTACCAATCGAACCCGCTATCGACACTGTATCACCTTCCTTCAGCCCCAGGTCATCCGTCAGATCATCTATCACCATCTCCATCCGGAAATCCGCATACTGCCTCTGCACTGCCAGCGCATTCCCATAAGTGAGCCCAAACACGCCAAAAAGATACACTAGCACCAGCGACACCACTATACCACCACTATAAACATGTCGCTGCCATTTCTGTCCCAGCTTAGTCTCTTCCACCATCACAATAGCCAGCAAACAAATCGCCACTCCCACCCCATACATTGCTCTCGGCGCAAACAGCGGACGTTCCAAAAGCGGATAAATTCCAAAACAAAGAACCGCCATACACAGCACTGTCAGCACCGCCATTACCCCTGTCCACACCTTTTGTTGTTTCGTCCGCATTATCACCATGACGACAAATCCTACCAAAATCAACCCGATCAGCCCTAGCCAAATCGTCGTAAATTCATCCATCAGTATTTTATAATACTGTCCTAAATTCGCCAAAGTATGCGGTACCAGTTCCATCAAGCCCGGCACTCCCGTCGTCACATAAGCATCCACCGACTTCATCAAAAACACACGGAAAACCACTATACCAATCCCATAGCCTATCAAAGTCTTCAAAATAAATTTGCCGATTTCCTTCCCATCCTCTTTTCGACTCCACATCAAAAACGCCAAAATCACCGTCACTATCGGCACAATCCCCAGCGAAGCTTGATAGGTCATACAGGTCGCCAAAGTCCCTAGCATTACCGCACCGACATAAATCCATGTCTTCTCTTTTCTTAGCAAAAACGGCACTACCATCATCAGCACCGATACAGCGATAAACGGCGCGTCAAATTTATACGACAAACATTGCCAAAAATACGGGTTTAACGCCAACATTGCTACTACCCCCAGTTCCCACCAGCGGAATTTCGTCCGATCGTAAATTATATATAGTAGCAACACTCCCGCAGTCGCCATAATTAAGGCCGCCAGCACCTGTGGCCACGGCGAAATATCCGTCAAAAAGCCATTCCCATTCACAAACATTGCCAAAAGATTCGACAAGTACCGACTAAAGTTCCCCCAACCTTTATATCCTTCGGCCGCACGCGCTAAATCATCCACATAGCTCACATTTACCGCCATAAGTGCCCACATAGCAATTAGTATTACGCCGAATACAATCAAGATTGGTTTTATTAAAGGCTTCGCTTGCGTCAGTAATTCTTTTACTCGCACCATTTCACTTCCTTTCCATACACCCGCTCTGGCATTGCCCAATCCGCCAACATTTCTTCCTGACCGAGATAAACTACTGGCAGCACTCTGCTTCGCACTTCTTCTCGCGTCACGCAGACCACCTCACTCTCACTCTCTCGGATTTTCTCAAGCACCATTGCCGCCTTTTTATGATAATCAAGCGCCAGCACCATCCTTACGATGACTACCGCGCTCACCATCAAGATCAACCCCACCGTCACCAGCCGCAAATCTTTCTGCGCAAACCATTCCTTCGCCATCACGAGTGCCACCATAATCATCGCCAGATATGCCGGCAACAAAATCCGTATCGGCGCGTTCAGCTGTGCTGCAATTATAACGTGTATCGCTGCAAATAAGACTAAGGCTCCTAATAGTCGTCCCACCCCTACATCCTCCGGTAGCCACGCTTGTTTCTTTCTACGCTCCATCAACCATTTCCCCAACGCCATCACTGCCAAGACCAATATCACCGGTCCAAACACGCGTGCAAAATTGTTCACCAAATGCTTCACAATCCGCACCATACTCCCCACCGGCTCCGCCCATATCTCCCCCAGGCTCACATAATCATATTCTGTTACATAACTACTATCTAGATAGCCCGAAACTCCCGGCCCAAAAATATAAGCAATCCCGATCCCCACCAGTACGCCCACGACGCCCAGCCATTGCCAATCTTTCATCGTCAAAAGCCCCGCCTTCAGGCTCTTCTCTCTCATCATCTGTATTACCAAAAGGACTGCCATGGTCAACAGAAACGCTATCGGTGTCAGATTCGACGATAGCCCAAATACCACCCCCAGCGCCAACATTCCTCCTCTCAGCCACCAATTTTCTCGAATCTCCATACCCCGCACCCGTTTCAAATACCACAAGCCAAAAGCCAACGTAATCACCGCTATCAACAAATAATTATGAATCGCCGAAAACCCCGCGTACAGAACCCGTCCGTGCGGCGTCAAGAAAATTAACAAAAACGCCAAAGCAAACAAGGCCGCATCGCCCAGCTGCAGCTTCAACTTCCTCCCTAACACTACATATACCATCAGGTACAACATACCCATCCCAAGCGCCACATCCACCAAGCGGAAGATCGTATCCACCCCGAAGCTATACTGGTAGTCAAAGAAGTTAATCACTGACCACGCATACATATCCGGAATCCGTGCATTATGCTGGAAGGCCTCCCCCATATCTTGCAACACCGCCGGTTCCGTCCCTGCGCCCTGATAAATATCCTCACCCGATGTCGTGATCATAAAATAACTCACCCCAAAGAATATCCCCACCAACGCAAACAAAATCCCCGCCAAAACTTTACGCATGACTCCTCCCAATTTTTAACCAATAAAACCTTTCTCGATTTCCCCCTACCTTCCCCGTCACCTCATTATCGCGCTTTTTTACAATTACAAACCCTTGTTTCACCGCCCATCTCTCGAAACGTTTCACAATCTCACGTCGCATGCGCTCATTTTTCACCACGCCTTTCACCAGCTGATCCGGATATGCCTCAAACTGCGGCTTCAACATCACCAGATAATCCGCCGAACTTGCAACAATCTTCTTCGCATGCGCCAAAATTTTCGTTAAACTCACAAAGGACACATCCGCTAGCACAGTTTGAACTAGTAACGGTTGCACAAGTTCAACCTCATTTTCTCTCTGTTTTACCACCAATTTTCCCGCTTTATTAACACCACGAACCTCAAAAAAGTCCGTTTTTTCATGCAATTCCACTCGCGAATCAAACCTTAGTGGAGCTTTCATTTGATTTGTGCCTTTTTCAATCGCAACCACCTTCCTCGCCCCCATTCTCAGCGCCAACTCCGTAAACCCTCCCGTCGATGATCCAATATCCAGCACCGTTTTACCTCGAAAATCATAATGAAACGCCTGCGCCGCCTGCGCCAACTTCAACCCTGCCCGCCCCACAACCTCTTCATACTCTCTATTCATTACTCCCAATTATAGCATAGCCCCTTGATAAAAACGCACCTCCCCATTGACCTGCCTATAGGAATTTGTTAGAATAGGGATAGTTTTAGCATAATTAGCGTCGCCGTAAGGCGATGCTAATTTTTACACCACGAAAAGTGATATAAAGATCTAATTTGAGGCACAATACATGTAGCTTGATTAGACGCATACCAATAACCCTCCTTTCTCCCACCATGACAAAAAGATTGGCTAGGTCAAGTTAGGAAGGTGCTGTAACCAGGCTAACATAAAATGAAAAAGATTAGCAAGCACAAGAGAATTCCTCCGCGCCGGATTGATTGCGCCGCAGGGAGGCTATCAGTTGATTAGAGACGTTAACGGTTATGCGGCATTTTGGTCTGCAATAGTTGATTCAACAGCTTTTAGCCAGTACTTTCTTGTTACACCCTACAACGTTACTCCTTCATACCGTACCAATAGATTAACTGGCTATTCCCTCCGTTGCCTCTTGCTAGGCTGATCTATGGAAAAGAGCGCGCGCCGGATTACCGGCTCCATCTTATAATCTGCAAGCTATGCGAAGGGTAAATAAGGAGGGTGACTTTTGGTCAAAGAATAGTGCGTCTACAATTCGTACTTATGTTGTAGCTTTAAACGAAACGACAGTTTTTCCTCTTAACTCTGGTAACCGTTTCTTCGGTTTCTCCCTCCGTTGCCTTATGCTACTAGGATAGGAAGAATGAAGAACCCTCCCAATTTATACTACGGTTCCTCCCTCTGTTACCACTCTCATTCCAGTATGCGGCACACCACTGCCGTCATCAGCCCCTTCTCCCGCGGGTCACTCTGAGCAATCATCAAGGCAATTGCGACCAGTGCCCGATCAGAAATCTTCGCTTCCCCTTGTTCATTCAAGCCATGCTCATTCAAGGTCAAAAACATCATAAACAGAAACACCGCAATCCGTTTATTCCCATCCAAAAACGGGTGATCCTTAATAATAAAATACAACAAATTCGCCGCTTTCTCCGCCACGGTCGGATACACATCTTCCCCGTCAAAACTCTGATATACCGCTCTTAGCGCCCCGTCAAATCCATCTCCTCTCGGTCGACCAAACATCTCTCCCGCCTGCAGCTTTTCTCGCAACTTAGCAATCATCGCCATACATTCCCCCGCCTCCAGCATCTGCGTCGTCTTCTGACCTTGTCCCAGCCTCACGAACCCATCATCATATTCCCTCAGCGTCCGAAAAGTCAAAGCATATTGCGAAATCACTTCTAGCACACCGTCTGCTTCTTCCCCTGTCAATTCATTCTGCGCCATCAAGCGTTTCACGATCCCCAGCGTCGCCGCCACTTCCGCGAGTTGTTTCTGCGTCAACTCCTTCAAACGTCGCTCATTAACCGCCGCACCTTCCACAATGTAATTTTTCAAAATCTTCGTCGCCCAAATCCGGAAATCCGTCGCCTTGCGCGAGTTCATGCGATATCCTACCGAGATAATCGCATCCAAATTATAAACTTTTACTTTACGCTCGACCCGACGCCCGCCTTCCACTTGGACTTGTTCCAAAATGGAACAAGTTCGTTTCTCTTCCAGCTCGCCGTCTTGATAAAGATGCCTCAAATGCTTGCCCACTGTTTGCGTATTAACATCAAACAGCTCCGCCATCTGCGCCTGCGTCGCCCAAATCGTCTCTTCCCCCGGCCCTAGATTAAACTGCACCTGCTTTCCCCCAGTCTCATAAATCAATATTTCTTTTTCCATCCTACCTCGCTCTAATTAACTATTTTCATTATATATTTCACATCTGTTATTTACAAGGCGAACTTGTAACGCCGTTACAAGTTCAAACTTTTGTTCATAAATATACATTTCCGTGTTACAATAAAATTGTTAAGCGAATTGATAATAGACCCGGTAAGGATTTTGTTTTTACTGGTCAATTGTATTCAACAGTACTAATCGGCACCGTAAGGTCAGATTTGATTGTTGAGTACAAACTTACCGATCAATTCGCTTAACACCCCTTGCGGTGTCGTTTTTGTTTCTAGGGTTTTATGAGAGGAGCGTTA
>CAZFGY010000025.1:0-11751 GCA_964518465.1 uncultured Candidatus Saccharibacteria bacterium
AAGGGCTAAGTTACAATACAAAAGCTTTACTGCTTTGGTCTCACCAAAAAGAAAGTGTTAGAGGATACTTGTTAACGGGTTTCCCACTAAAGAGGAAATGTGACTATCACTATGTTATAATATCCCCATGACCAAGGTTGTAATTATTGAAGATGATGTAGCTATGCGCGAAGAGGTGGCTAAACTTTTGGCGCACGCGAACTATCAGCCCATTACACCGGAACAATTTACTACGACTGCTATCCTAGCCGAGAAGCCGGCTCTCGTTCTGCTTGACATTAACCTTCCCGGCTTAAATGGCGAACAATTGCTCAAAAATCTGCGTCTAGAATCCGATGTCCCAGTGATTATGCTTACCAGTAGCGATTCTGAGACCGACGAAGTTTTGTCTATGAGTTACGGAGCCGATGACTATGTTACGAAACCGTATAACCCTCACGTTTTGCTCCTACGCATTGCTGCCATTCTGAAACGTTCTGAGTCTGCGAATTATACCGTCCATTTCCGCGATCTAAAAATTGATATGAATCGTGGCGTCATTGAAAAAATCGTCCCAGATCCATCATCTCGGCCTAAACGCGTTTTGCTAACCAAAAACGAGATGATTATCATGAACCATCTATTGAATTTCACCGGTCAAATTGTCACGCGAGAGGCGCTTATGACTGATTTATGGCATAATCACGAGTATATTAACGATAACGCTCTGACTGTCAATATTAGCCGTCTTCGTTCTAAACTCAAAGCCTTAGGTGCAGAAGATGCTATTGAGACACGTAAGGGTTTAGGATATATTCTCGAATAATGCGGTGCCTATTTAGCTTCGGCGCCTTTTTGCGCGACAAAATTACGGTCTTGATTCTCGCTATTGGCACTCTATGCCTGTCCATTCTTTTTCTGATCGCCTTGAAAGCTCAGCCACTCGCCATTATCACTCTCAGCGTCCTTTTTGTTACCTTCGTTGTGCTTAGTCTCTGCATCGAATATGCACGCAAATATCAGTATTACAAACAGCTGATCGCATACGTCATGAATTTAGACCAGGCCTATTTAGTGCTCGAGACACTTGACGTACCGAATTTCTATGACGGACGCATTCTTTACGAAATCCTCTATAAAATTAATAAGTCAATGCTGGAAAATATTCAAAAATATGACCAGCAGTCGCGTGAGTTTCAGGAATATATCGAAATGTGGATTCACGAAGTGAAAACACCCCTCACTACACTGTCCCTGATGTGTCATGATCGTAAAAGTCGCGAGCAGCTTAAACGTATCGATGACTATATTGAACAAGTTTTATACTTCGCGCGCGTCGAAAATGCCGAGCACGACTACATGATTAGTAGTGTGAACCTTCAAGGTGTAGTCGGCGATGTGGCTAGCCGCAATCGGGAGGCGATTTTAAGCCAAAATATCTTGCTCAATACCGAAAACCTCGACCATCTTGTCAATTCCGATCACAAATGGCTCGAATTTATCCTTAACCAAATCCTTAGCAACAGCATTAAATACCACAGTAAAACCATCACCATTCGCGCTCACGACGATTCCGCGCAAACAGTGCTAGAGGTCATAGATGACGGTATTGGTATTTTGCCCCAAGACCTTCCACGCATCTTTGATAAATCCTTTACTGGCCTAAATGGTCACAAAAACCGTAATAAAAACAATTCCTCTACCGGCATGGGCCTTTATATTGCAAAGACTTTATGTGATAAACTCGGCCATCACATTTCTGCGACATCGGTACCTGACCAAGGTACTACTATTAGTATTACTTTTCCCAAGAATGAATATTACAATGTTACGAAAAAGTAAGCCAAACGTAAGTTTGAACCAACGACAAAATCTACCTCGCTCACTATAATTGCGGCAAGGAGAAATTATGAAAACGATTTTAGAATTAGAAAAAGTCGAGAAATATTATGGTAATCGATCCTCACTTACTAAGGCTATCAATAATATTTCTTTTAAAGTCGACGAAGGTGAATTCGTCGCTATTATGGGCTCTAGCGGTTCTGGTAAAACCACTTTGCTCAATGTCATTTCTACCATCGACCGAGTCACTGCCGGGCATATTTACGTCGCTGGCGAAGATATCACGATGCTCAAAGGCGAAGATCTGAATCGCTTCCGTCGTGAGCAACTGGGCTTCATTTTTCAAGATTTTAACCTACTCGATTCTTTGACCGCCTTCGAAAACATTGCCCTCGCACTTTCGATTCAAAATTTCCGCGCCGAAGAAATCGAGTCACGTGTCCACAAGGTCGCGCAGGAACTAGGTATTAAAGAAGTTTTGAATAAGTACCCTTACCAAATGTCCGGTGGCCAGAAACAGCGTGTCGCTTCTGCACGTGCGTTAATTGCTGATCCGAAATTAATTCTCGCCGACGAACCGACTGGCGCACTCGATTCTAAATCTTCACGCATGCTGTTGGAGCAGTTTGAGCGTCTCAACCAAAAATTCAAAGCCACAATTCTCATGGTCACGCACGATGCTTTTGCTGCCTCCTACGCTTCTAGAGTAATCTTTATCAAAGACGGTAAAGTGTTCGATGAGTTACGTAAAGGCAATAGCACGCGCAAAGATTTCTTCGATGCCGTCATCGATGTCATTACTTTGCTAGGTGGCGACCTAAACCAACTTGTGGAGAATTAACATGTTTTTGAAACTTGCTCTTAAAAATATCCGGCGCAGTTTCAAAGACTACGCGATCTACTTCTTCACTCTCGTGCTCGGCGTGGCAATTTTCTATATTTTCAACGCCATCGAGAGCCAGATGGCCATGCTGAATATTAGCCAAAGCACATATCCTATTGTTGACACCATGATTACGCTCCTTTCTGTCGTTAGCGTTTTCGTGGCTTTCGTGCTAGGCTTTTTAATTCTCTATGCTTCGCGCTTTCTCATCAAAAGGCGCAGTAAAGAATTCGGCCTCTACCTTACTCTCGGTATGAGTAAAAGACGCATTTCCAAGATGCTGCTTCTCGAAACTTTCTTCATCGGCTTGATTTCTCTCGCTGTCGGTCTGATTCTCGGCGTACTCTTGTCGCAATTCACCAGCGTCCTAGTCGCGAATCTCTTTGAAGCAGACTTGACTGATTTTACCTTCGTCTTCTCCGCGTCCGCTTGTATCAAGACCATGATCTGCTTTGCGATTATCTATCTAGTGGTCATGTTCTTCAATACGATCAATATCAATCGTCAGAAGTTGATCAACTTGCTCTCCAGTAGCAAACAAGGTGAAAAAATCAAAGTTAAAAACCCCTGGCTCTGCACTTTGATCTTCTTGGTTGCCGTTGGCATGTTGGCCTGGGCTTATTATGCCGTCACTGGTGGCGTCGAAACTGTCCTCATGTCCGATGTTAACATGGTTTGGCTAGTTCTCGCAACTGGCGGCATTGCTACCTTCCTGCTTTTCTGGTCACTTTCTGGTTTACTACTGCGCATCGTAATGAGCTGGAAAAATATTTACTACCACAAGCTTAATAGTTTCACCTTGCGTCAATTCAGCAGTAAGATTAATACGACCGTCGTCTCTATGACTATGATTTGCCTTATGCTTTTTGTCACGATTTGTGTCTTTAGCTCGGCGATGTCGATTCGTAATTCTATGAATGCCACTCTTCGCGCCAACATGCCGATTGATGTGGAGTTTGAGCAGGCCTATCAAGTCACTCAAAACGAAGAGGGTACGACGATAGTTGTAGATAGCGAAGATATCGAGCGACCAAGCAAAGTTATCCGTGAGTTTTATCAATCGAAAGGTATCAATTTGGACGAATGGTTCAGTGCATTGAGTGATTATACTCTCGTTACGATACCATCTTGGAATCTGGAAGATTCGCTTGGCGAAGCTTATCCAGCTATTCGAAGCGCCAACCCTGAATTATACTATGATCGTGCCGAAACCGTCATTACCGAGAGCGATTACAACAATCTCTCTGAACTCTTCGGTAATCCGAAAGTCAATCTTGCCAAAGACGAATATGCTGTGATTGCAAATTATGAAGCTATGGTTGCACTTCGCAATCAAGGTCTCGCCACTTCGCCAATCGTCAAAGTTTTCGGGCAAACCCTGAAGCCCAAATACAGCCATTGTCTAGAAGGGAAATACGAGCTGTCAACCACTGCAAACGGCAATTCCGGCCTCATCGTTGTCCCCGACGGCTTCAAGTTCACCGGAGAAAAATATACCAACAATCGCGCTATTGCAAAGTATCTCGAGGACAAAGATAGTGAGGAAATTGACGCCTTGCTCATCGACACTTGGAAAGCTGCCCTCAACTCTCCTGAGAAAGTCAGCTTCTGGGTTAATACCCGCCAAGATGTGATTAATAATAGCGTCGGCCTCAGCGCCATGGTCACCTTTATCGGTCTATACCTTGGCTTAATCTTCCTCATTTCCAGTGCTGCCGTCTTAGCCTTGAAAGAACTTTCCGAAAGTAGCGACAATCGCCAAAAGTTCTCGATGCTCCGTCGCATCGGCGCCAGCGAAAAAATGCTAAACCATGCTCTATTCTGGCAAATCGGTATCTTCTTCGGCTTCCCGCTACTGATTGCGATTATTCATTCCGTTTTTGGTATCATGTTCTGTAGCTTTATCCTTGAAGCTTTTGGCGGTATGGATTTGCTGCGCTCCATCCTCTTGACTGCAGTGTTTATTATCGTTATTTACGGCGGCTATTTCCTCATTACGTACTTGTGCAGTAAGAACATTATTCGCGAGCGACGACTCTAAAACGTACTCACCGCTTCCAAAATCGTACTCAACTCTAATGAGTACGATTTTGCTATCGCAAAGCATCTATGCTACAATGTGAAGAGTATGGAACTTGTGCTTATTATCTTGCTGGTCATTGTCATTATCCTCTTAGTAGCTCTCCTCTTGCGTCGCCCCACTGCCCAGTCAGACAACGCTGCACTAATCGAACGCTTGATTCGGATTGAAGGCGAACTCGATAAGCTCACTCCCAAAATCGAAACCGCTTTTCGTGAAAACCGTAAAGAAATTTCCGATAATCTTTACGGGATTCAGCGTACAGTTGATACCCGTGTGAAGAATCTACAAGAGGAAAACACTAAAAAGCTTGAAGAAATGCGCCTGACCGTGGATGAGAAACTTCAAAAATCCGTCGAGCGTCGTTTCAACGAAAGTTTTCGCCAGATTTCTGGACAGCTCACTCAGGTCTATCAAGGTCTTGGCGAAATGAAAACTTTGGCAAGCGGTGTTGGTGATCTGAAGAAAGTCATGGAAGGCGTCAAGACTCGCGGAATCTATGGCGAAGTGCAGCTCGGCAACATCATCGCCGACTGTATGTCTAAGGATCAGTACGAAGAAAATATCATTACCAAAGACGGATCCAGTGACCGTGTCGAGTTTGCGATTCGTATGCCCGGTAAAGAGGGTAGCAGGGTCTATCTTCCGATCGATTCTAAGTTTCCTATCGAGAATTATTCACGTTTGATCGCTGCCTATGACGCTGGAGACAAAGCTGCCATTGACGACTTGCGCAAGGCTTTACGTACAGACGTGTTGACGCAGGCGAAAAAGATCTCCGAGAAATACTTGGATCCTCCCGCCACTACGGATTTCGGAGTCATGTTTGTCCCGACCGAAAGTCTCTATGCAGAAATTTTGCGCATTCCTGGGCTGACTGATCAAGTTCGACAAAAGCACGGCGTCAGCATCGTTTCACCATCGACTTTGCCTGCTTTGTTATCTAGCCTCACTATGGGCTTTCGTTCCGTCGCAATCGAAAAGCGCTCCGCAGAAGTCTGGCAAACTCTTGGCGCAGTTAAGACTCAATTTTCCAAATTTGGCGACTTACTTGCGGCAACCAAGAAAAAGCTCGAGGAAACCGCTAATAAAATTGGCTCTGCAGAGGTGACTTCTCGCCAAATCGAGCGCAAATTACGCAGTGTTGAGACTTTGCCCGAAGCAGAGAGCCAAAAGTTGATCGGAGATTTGGATGTTTGAGCTTGCCGACACTATTTCTACCTGGTTTTTAATCTTCATCTTCTATTCGGTAGTTGGTTGGTGTCTCGAAATGCTTGCTACCGTCCTGCAAAAACACAAAATCATCAATCGCGGTTCATTAATCGGCCCAGTTTGCCCTATTTATGGCTTCGGCGCGGTTTTGATTTCCCTCGTACTTGGCGATATCGATAATATTATCGTTATCTTTTGCGTCGCATTCGTTGGCAGCGCTGTTCTAGAATACATCACAAGCTACATTATGGAAAAACTTTTCAACGTCCGCTGGTGGGATTATACTACCGCTCCTTTCAACCTCAACGGTCGCATCTGCCTACACGCTGCTCTCATGTTCGGCGTTCTCGGCATTGTGATTGTGCGCCTCGTCAATCCTTGGCTCTTTTCTCTTCTCAATCAAATCGATGTCGTGCTTCGTCTTGTCATTGCCTTCGAATTGTTCATTTTACTGCTTGCCGATCTCGCCGTCTCACTTTGGCTTATTCTCGGACTCAAAGTCACGGCTGGCACCGTCGAACGTGACGCAACCGAGGAAATTTCCGAGCGCGTACGCGAAATTCTCATGAACAAAGGACATCTCAACCGTCGCTTGGTCAAGGCCTTTCCTAAGATGGAAATCAAAAAAGCTCCTGCTAAGCGTCGTCCTTCTACACGGCGCCAGTCCAAGTCCTCGCGCTCTGCGAAGCCAAAAAATAGTGTATAATATATAGCATGTATCAGGAATTTAGTGACTTTTTGCAAGATAAGAACCGTCTCTGCATTATCCAGGCTGAGAATCCCGATGGAGACTCTCTAGGTTCAGCTATTGCATTGGATTATATTTTCGCTGAGTCCGAGAATCATCTTTATTGCCCCGTTGACATCCCTAAATATCTCCATTATTTCCCCGATTGGTCACGCGTCAGCAATGATTTTGACTACAAAGCCGACGGATATATTATCGTGGATACCGCATCCAGTATTCTCCTCTCCAAATTGCTCGATGACGCAGCGATTAAGAATTGTCTCTACAGTAAGCCAGTTTTTGTCATCGATCATCATGAAACCGCAGACGATCTTGACTTCCCGCATCAGGCCATTATTGAGCCGCGTCCTGCTTGCGCCGATTTAATTTTCCAAATAGCGAAGGCGAATGACTTAGCTGTTTCTGCAGAAGCTGCGCGCGCCCTCTATTCTGCAATTTCTTCTGATACCCTTGGTCTGGTCAGCTCATCCGTCACTGCCGAAACTATGCGTACAATGGCCGAATTGATTGACCTAGGTGCCAACCCCGCTGAGCTCGACGAGCAACGTCGCGAATACATGAAAAAATCTCCGCGCATTCTCGACTACAAAGCGGACCTGATTAAACGCATTGACTATGCTTTGGACAATGCCTTAGCTACTATTCACATTCCCTTTGAAGAGATTCAAACTTATTCTGACGAGTACAATCCGAACGTTTTGATTCTTGAAGAAATGCGTCTGGTGCAAGGTGTCGAAGTCGCTATTGCGATCAAAACTTATCCCGATGGCAAGGTGACTGGTAAAATCCGTACTAGCGTTCCGATTGCCGATCAAATCGCGGGCTATTTTGGCGGCGGCGGTCACCCTTATGCGGCGGGATTTCGCACTTATGATACTAGCTATGATGAAGTCGTGCAGGAACTTATCAAAATCACACCGAGTCTACTTCTTGAGGCCAAAAACGATGCTCAGTCGTAAGATTTATGACTCGCTCACTTGGATTTGGCACAAATTTTTTCATGTTCCGATCCGTTTGAAGCCTGCTTTCGACTCCAAAACTCCGCATCCGGTCCTCACGGTAGTTTTCCTGCATGGCATCTCTGCTACTTCTGAGACTTGGCGGGGAACCTTACGTAGTTTTCAGTCCAACCCGAAATTCAAATCTGTCCGCCTGATCGCACTGGATTTACTGGGCTTTGGCAAATCCTTGAAAGCCAGCTGGCTCGATTATGATTATCTTGATTACGAAACTGCTCTCGACGCTGCCCTGAAACATCTCAAAATCCAGACTCCGATTATCCTCGTCGGACATTCTATGGGCTCGCTGATTGCGGCAGACTATCTGGCCAACTTTGATCCTACTGTCGACATTCGTAAGCTCATCTTAGTCTCGCCACCAGTTTTGATGGCAGAGGAGTTGGCAAAACTCCCTGATAAAGTCTATGCAAAATCGTATGGGTCCTTGCATAAAATCGCTGAAGACGTCCCCGCTGCCGAAGTACTCGCTAATGTCGTGCAGCGTTTCAGCAGTTTTCGCAGCGCTTATATCAAAACTCCCGCCTTTGCCAAATCTATGGAACAAATCATTTTGAACCAGAAAAACTATCAAACTTTTACCAAGCTACGTTTGCCGACCGTGATTATTCATGGCCACTTTGACCCGCTTGTCATGGCCTCGAATTTGAAACGTCTTGAGAAACGCAACCCGCATTACATTCAGTATATTAGCGTCATCGGTCATCATGATATATCCGTTAATAAACGTACGAAAATTCAGCAAGAAATTGAAAAAACTTTGCAGGAGGAAAGCAAATGAGATTATACAATACTTTAACGCACAAAATGGAGATCTTTAAGCCATATGATGCTGATAATGTGAAAATTTACACTTGTGGACCTACTGTTTACAGTCAACCACACATCGGTAATTTCGCAGCGTATATTTATTGGGACTTGCTGATTCGTACTCTCGAAGCCAATCAGTATAAAGTTCGACGTGTCCTGAACCTTACTGACGTCGGTCACCTTACTTCCGATGCTGATGACGGGGAAGATAAGCTCGAGAAAGGTGCACGGCAGACCGGCAAAACCGTGTGGGAAGTGGCAGATTACTATATCGAAAAGTTTTTGCACGATTTCTATGCCTTAGGACTCACTGCTCCGGCCGTGATTGCTCGTGCTACCGATTATATTGCTGACGATATTGAACTCGTCGAGGCTCTGACTGCCAAAGGTTATACTTACGAAACCACGGACGGCATCTATTATGATACTAGCAAATTCTCCCACTATGCTGATTTCGCGCGACTCGATCTTGACCACCTTAAAGCTGGCGCGCGCGTAGATTTCTCTAGCGAAAAGAAACATCCGTCGGACTTCGCGGTTTGGAAATTCATCCAACCCGGTGAGAATCACGCTATGCGCTGGAATTATCTCGGACGACCTGGCTATCCAGGCTGGCACCTCGAGTGCTCAACAATTATTCATACTGAACTAGGCGAGCCCATCGACATCCATACTGGCGGCATCGACCACATCCCCGTGCATCATACTAACGAAATTGCCCAAAGCGAGGCTGCCTTCGACCGCCAACTCTCTAAGTATTGGTTACACTGCAATTTCCTCACTATTGATGGTCAAAAAATTTCCAAATCCCTCGGCAACGTTTTGAATTTGGCCGATCTCGAAGCGCGAGGATATTCACCTTTTGATTTTAAGACTTGGATTTATCAAGGCCATTATCAATCCGAGCGTGACTTTACCTTCGATGGGCTAGAAGCTGCCCGTGTCCGTCGTCTCAATTGGCGAAGCTGCATCGCAAGCTGCTATCAGTTTGGTCCTGATCAGAATCATTCTGTCGATCGAACCCAATATAACCGCGTTCTCTCAGCCGTCGAAGAGAATCTCGGTTCTCCAGCCGCTTTCTCGCTCATTGATCAGGTGAAAGAAAAAGTTGGGTTGGAATTCTGGCAAAACATTGACCAGCTATTTGGCTTAAATCTGTTGGCTGATACGCCAGATATTGACACTGAAGTCCGCAATTTGCTAGAAGAACGCGCCCAGGCTCGCCTAGAGAAAAATTTTGCACGCTCCGACGAACTTAGAGATGAGCTCTTATCCCGTAATATCGTCGTCCTCGACTCTCCATCTGGCCAAATTTGGCAATATGCACGCTAACTGTCTCTCTTTTCCATAGATCAGCCTAGCAAGAGGCAACGGAGGGAAAAGCCGTATAAGCGAGCATTGATGCTGGAAGGGTAGACATTGTAAGGATTAAAGTGGAGGTCCTGAGCGTCGATAGGGGAATTAACCACAGACGACCAAAAGTAGGCAGCGGCACCGACAGCCCGAACCTGCTGGTAGCTAGCCCAAGGATCGATATACCCGGCGCGGAGGAACCTCCCCTTCTTCCTATCCTAGTAGCATAAGGCAACGGAGGGGGAAGGCAATCATTTGGGCGGTAGCAACGCCGGGAGCAAGACCGATTGTTATTACATAAAGATAGTATGCAGAAAACGAACCATTTATGCGTGAAACAGTATTGGACCAATATCCAGCGCCGCCTACGCTACGAATTTGCCGGTTACCTTTCCACGGGTCAGCGTTGCCGGCGCGCGCAAAACGATCACGTGAACGTTTCAAAAACTGTCCCACCCCTGTTAGCCAAGGCCTAGAACCTATCACGTGAACGTTTGCTGAGGCTTCCTCCGCGCCGGAGAAATTGCTACTTGGGCTAAATATGAACAACTAGTAAACATCAACGGGCGCTCTTATTATTGGTCGTCAATTACTGGCTCGTATATTGAGGGCGAGGATCTCTATTTTAACCCATACAATATATATGTATCCCACAACCTCCATCGTTTGAGTGGCTTCCCCCTCCGTTGCCTCTTGCTAGGCTGATCTATGGAAAAGAGACAGCTTTTTCTCATCTCGTCCGCAGCGGATGGGTAGGGATGAATTTTGACGGATTAATGCGCCCTGGTCTTAATGCAGACATAACATCGTCACGAGTTAGCTCAGATCTAGACGCATGTTATGAGTTGCTTTTTAAAACTACGGTTTCCCTTAAGTCGACTGACTCTCGTTTTAATGCTCTTTCTCTCCGTTGCCTAGTCTCTACTTAGGCTATAGGTATGAAGGAAGTTGAAGAATATACTTCCTCCGCGCCGGGTACGTCCATCCTTGGGCTGGCTACCAGCAGGTTCGGGCTGTCGGTGCCGCTGCCTACTTTTGGTCGTCTGTGATTAATTCTAATATCCTCGCTCAGTACCTCGTCTTTTTTCCTTACTATGTCCACCCTTCCGTCATCTATCATCGCTTGTACGCTTTTTCCCTCCGTTGCCTCTTGCTAGGCTGATCTATGGAAAAGAGTCGTCCGCAGCGGCCTAGTACGTATGAATGGTCCGTCCGACCGTCAAGGCTGGACTGGGTATTGGCGTACTCGGGTACCAGGAACTGCTATTAAGTGGGCTTACGATGCGCAAGCAGATGATAGTAGGATTAGTACGGTACGCACACAATATAACCGTTTCTACGGCTTTCCTCTCCGTTGCCTAGTCTCTACTTAGGCTATAGGTATGAGATTTTATACACAAGCCTAAATATCTGTGCTATACTAAAAATGTCGAATCCTATCATAATAGATAACTATCGTATTTTATTTTTATATTATATCTGTAGTCGGTGCTATTGTTGCGTAATTATATGCTAAAAACGGCACCGCAAGCAATGCAGACAATTGCGTAGCAATACGGAGTTATCTCATTGATAGGATTCGACACCCCTTGCGGTGTCGTTTTTGTTTCTAGGGTTTTATGAGAGGAGCGTTAGCTCCTATCAGAAAAACCTAGTCAAAGATCAGACTCTTCATTGCACCTCTACTGCTTACAAAACCTAGTATGAAGAAAAAGGAATCTAGAGAAAGCGGCACCACAAGGGGGAAGAAAGGATAATGGGGGGAGAAGAATCACTAAGGAGGGCGCTATGCTAAGCAAGAAGTTATTAACAAAGACTAGGTCTAGGA
>CAZFGY010000026.1:0-11299 GCA_964518465.1 uncultured Candidatus Saccharibacteria bacterium
CCGCTCACACGCTTTCCAAGCGTGCTCCTTAAACCACTCGGACACACTTCCGTCTTGTGATATTATAGCATAGTTTTTGGTTGGAGAGAAGTTTGGTATGGTGTTTGCCTTGAATTATGGGTTTAATTGAGGTATAATGAGATTGGTTTGATATGATCCCTGGCAGGTTAGACCTGCAATTTTTATTTTAGGGAGGATTAACATGAGCAAGCAGTACTTTAATGTCGATGGTCCTATTTCTGTTTCTGGGTGTGATTTTGAGCGATACAAGCAACTTTTTGAAAGGGAGGCGGATTTTGATCAACTTTTTTATACTTGGATTGATGAAAATTATTCTGATGGTGTGCGGCGGCTTTGCCTAAGGGATATTTTGAGACAAAACGGTTCTTCGCATGACAGTCCTGCGACATATTATAGAACTCAGCATTCTAATGCTCGTATTTTGGAAATTCGAGCTTCTCAGGAGCCCGGAGAGCTTGCGTGGCAATTACAGAAGCGCCCGAAGCTGCTGGGGGAGTTTTTGCAGGAATATACTTATATGCTCAAGCATGATATGCAGTGGTCTGGTGCGGTTGTGAATACATTGGAAACGCAGGATGAACTTTTAGAGATTTTGTTCCGTTTGGTTCCGGAAGAGGTTGGTAGAAAATTATTGCCTTGTTATAATGTTCGGCAGAAAAGTGGTTTTTCTAGTGTAAAAGATATGACTAGTATGTTTGAGACATGGGCAGATGAGCGCAACCCGAAGTGGTTACGAGAAACCGTATATGAGAGTATTGAACCAAAGTTGTGGCGTGAACTGCAGGACATGAGCTTAGACAATACAACAAAAAGTCTCAAGTACGTAGTAGATCATTTGGCTTGCAATAGCTCTAAGAATGCATTGCGAGTTGCTCTTAGTTTTCTTGTAAACCATAGTCTAGAGGCAACGGAAGAAGACTTGTGTCTCGTTATGATTTTGATGGACACAATTCGAGAGTGCGTACCGCAGAATTATTGCATCTTACCGTTTAATATTTTGATTCCTGTTCTGTATGCTTTACCAGATCAGGCGAAGGCGTTTGAATATGCACGAATGCATGTAATGAGCGGCTGTACGGAAGGAATAAAGTTTCTCAAGGGTTGTGAGGTGAGGAATTTTTGTTATTGGCTTGGCGGTATGATGACAGATTGTTATTGGTTGGGCGGCATGATGAAAGAGTTTACGCCGAAAGATGTAAAACTTGTTGAAGGTTTGCATGCCTTTTGGGAGAGGACGATTCAAATTTGTCGCGGTTAAAGCGGCGCGCCCCATCTATATGGTGGGGCTTTTTCTTGTGAAATTGGCTAGACATGAGCGGTTTATGATAAAATGGATTTAGAAGTGTGGGCAAAGGTAAAGGTTGAGAGCAAATCAGGAGGTGCCCAATGGGAAAAAATAAAAATTGTAAGTATATTTTCGTGACGGGGGGTGTGCTCTCGGGGGTAGGAAAGGGGATTACGGCGGCGTCGATTGGGGCGATTTTGAAGGCGAAGGGATATAAGGTCTCGATTCAGAAGTGCGATCCGTATTTGAACGTGGATGCGGGGCTTTTGAATCCAGTGGAACATGGGGAATGTTTTGTGACGCATGATGGTCGGGAAACGGATTTGGATTTGGGGCATTATGAACGGTTTCTCGATTTTGAGACGAATCGGTTTTCTGCAGTGCTGTCGGGGGCTTTGTATCAAGAATTGATTGAAAAAGAACGTAATGGTGGTTTTCATGGTAAGACGGTGCAGATGGTGCCGCATTTTACGAATTTAGTACAGGAAAAGATTGAGAAAGCGAGCGAGGGGAGCGAAATTCATATCGTGGAAATTGGGGGAACGGTGGGAGATTATGAGGGGTTGAGCTTTATTGAGGCGATTCGTTTGTTTGCGAATCGGGTGGGACGGAAGAATTGTTTGTATGTGCATGTGGTTTATGTGCCATGGATTAACACGTCAAAGGAGTTAAAGACGAAGCCGGCACAGAATGCCTTGAAGGATTTAAGGGGATTTGGGATTATTCCGGATGTGGTAGTGTGTAGGACGGAGAAGCCGGCGCCGAGGGCGATTTGTGAAAAAATTGCGGCGTTTTCGGGGATTCCGGGGGAAGCAGTGCTGAATTTGCCGGATATTGAATCGGTTTATGATGTGCCATTTAACGTTTTGAAGTCGGGTGTGCTAGAGATTTTGAACGAGTTTGTGGGCGATAAAAATGAGCCGGACATGTCGCGATGGAAGGAATTTTCGCGACTGAGGGGGAAGAAGTGGGCGAAGACAGTTAAGGTCGGATTGGTGGCGAAATACGTGGGGAATGAAGATGCATATATCTGCGTCACGGAGGCGTTGAAAGCCGCAGGAGCTTGGGAAAAAGTCAATGTGGACATTTGTTGGTTAGATGCTGAAAAAGTAACAGAAAAAGAGTTGGCAAAAGTAGACGGGATTGTGGTGCCGGGCGGATTTGGTAGTCGTGGCGTAGAGGGGAAGATCAAGGCGGCTGAATATGCGTTGGCTCATAATAAACCTTATCTAGGACTATGCTTGGGTCTGCAGGTGGCTTGTATCGCGGCGGCGAGAAAAGGTGGAATTGCGACGGCTAACTCGGAGGAATTTGGAGCGGGAGTGGGTGAGAACGTGATATATATTATGGAGGGCCAAAAGGGTAAAGAAGAGACTGGAGGAACGATGCGTCTCGGTGATTATCCTGCAAAGCTGAAGAAAGAGAGTAAAGTACGAAAAATTTACGGTCAGGACGATGTGGTTGAGCGACATAGGCATCGTTATGAGGTGAATCAGAAGTTTTTGCCAGAGATTGAGAAAGGCGGTATTGTGGTGGCGGGGACGTCGCCAGACGGGAAGCTGGTCGAGTTTGTGGAAGCGCCGAAATGCGATTTCTTTGTGGCGACGCAGGCGCATCCGGAGTTTCGGAGCCGGCCCTTAGACGTGCATCCGTTATTTAGAGAGTTTGTGAAGGCAATGTGATATAATTTAGAATAGGAATTAGGTTAATTTGGAGAAAAATATTACTATGAAAAAACTGGGAACTTGGTTGTGGGGGATTGTGCTGATCGCACTGGGTGTGATTTTGGGGTTGAACGCTCTAGGTGTTACGCATATCGATATATTTTTCCCAGGTTGGTGGACATTGTTTATCATCGTGCCTTGCGCGATCGGTCTTTTGACAGACGAACACAAGTGGGGAAATTTTGTGGGGCTCTTGATCGGCATTTGTTTCTTGCTTGGTAGTCTGGGGATTTTGCAATTTGAGATGGTATGGAAGTTGTTCTTCCCAGTGCTTCTGATTACGATTGGTCTATCCTTCTTATTTAAGGGCGTGTTCACAAATGCAGTTTCGAAGAAAATCAAGGAAATTAACCAAAAATCCGATGGCGAAATCGAAGATTATGTGGCGACCTTTGGGGAGCAGAATGTAGATTTTCATGGGAAAGAGTTTAAGGGCTGTCGGGCAGATGCAGTGTTTGGCGGTGTGGATGTGGATCTGAGGGGCGCGAAGCTGAAACAGGATGTCGTGCTCAAGGCGAGTAGCATCTTTGGCGGAGTGGTGATCTACGCGCCGGAAGACGTGGCGGTGGAAGTTGCTTCGACTTCAATCTTTGGCGGAGTATCGGATAATCGGAAGAATTTGAAACGTAAGAAGAAGGAGCAAGACGATAAAGAAATTGAGAAAGTAGATAATGCGGGGCGGACATTATATATTGATGCGATTTGCGTCTTCGGAGGCGTAGAAATTCGATGAGAGGTGCTCAGAGGGTTATTAAGTATTTCGCACTGGCTTTGGCGGCCGTGTTGATACTGGCGATTATATCGGTAATGATTGGTGTGGTTTCTCTGCTGGGAACGATTGTTTGGGGTGAGAGAATTGCTTGGGATGGATCGACGAATCGTCCGACTTGGGGTGTAGATTATGATGATGAAGCCATTGTGAAAAATTTGGACATCAACGTAAAGGCGACGAGCGTAAAAATTCGTACAGTGACTGAGGGTGAGCCGGTAAAAGTGGAGACCAATAACGAGTATATTACAACTTGGGTTGGCGAGAATACCTTGAATATCGTCGAGAAGAGTCATGGCTTCTTCGGCTGGGGTGGCGAAGGTGAATTGGTTATCAATGTGCGACAGGACGTGATTTTTGATCAAGTAAAGCTCGTGGCCGGGGCAGGGGTTTTGAATATTGAGAAAATGACGGCGAAAGATTTGGAGCTCGATTTGGGCGCTGGCAAGACTTTTGTAGATAATCTGATAGTGTCGACCCGAGCTAGAATTAAGGGTGGCGCGGGAATGATTGAAATCAAAAAGGCCGAGCTGAATAATCTCGATATAGATTTGGGCGCTGGTAAGGCGGCATTGAAAGCGAAACTAAAGGGGAGCAACAAGATCGAGTCGGGCGTAGGGAAGACTGAATTGACTTTGCTAGGGGAAGAGAAAGATTATAAGTTTACGATCGATAAGGGGATTGGTTCGGTGACTTTGAATGGCGTGTCTTTGGGTGACGGAGCGTTAGTTGGTAGTGGTGAGGCACGGGTGGATATTGATTCGGGAGTGGGGGCCGTAGAAATTAAAACGGTTACGGAGTAGACGATGGAACAGGTGCAGCAGTGGCTGAAAAAGGCGGTGCAGCGGGCGTATGACGTGGATGTGACACCACAAGTGAGCGTGGCTCCGGCAGAGACGGGAGCGGATTATGCTTCGAACGTGGCAATGCAGCTAGCGAAACTGGTGCACAAGAATCCGATGGTGATTGCGGAGGAGCTTGCAGCGAGTGATGGTGAGGAAGATGCACAGCAATTTGCGATCACGATAGCAGCACCGGGGTTTTTAAATTTTAGTTTTAAGGACGAGCATTTTGCGAAGATAGTTGACCAATTAGCAGGTGGGGTGAAACTACACCAGAAACTTTATGCTGATAAAGTGGCGGTGACGGAATTTTCTGATCCAAACCCGTTTAAGGTGCTACACGTAGGGCATTTGTATACCTCGGTGGTAGGAGATAGTATTTCTCGATTGTTGGAACTGGCGGGGGCGAAGGTGGAACGGGTAAATTTCGGTGGCGATGTGGGCTTGCACGTTGGTAAAACTCTCTGGGCGGTGCTCGAGAGAGGCTATGAGATTGATGATTTGACGATTGAAAAGCTGGCTGAATGTTATGTGGAGGGGACGGCGGCCTATGAAGATAATGAGGCGGCGAAGTCTCGGATCGTCGAGCTAAATAAGGAAATTTATCGGATTAATGCCGAGGATGAGCACGAGGGGCTGCTAGCCGGTTTGTATTGGCGGGGCAGGGAGCTGAGCTATCAATATTTTGATGAGTTTTATGAAAAGATTGGTGTGAAATTTGATAAGTATTATCCGGAGTCGGCGGTGGCGGGGAGAGGCCTGCAGGAAGTACGGGCGCATACTGGGACGGTGTATGAGGAGAGCGACGGCGCAGTAGTTTACCGTGGCGAAAAGGTAGGCTTGCATACACGGGTCTTTATCAATAGAGAAGGTGTCCCGACTTATGAAGCGAAGGACGTGGGCCTGATTTTTACGAAGTGGGATGATTATCATTTCGATGAATCGGTGGTAGTGACTGGTAACGAACAAACTGAATATATGAAGGTAGTACTAGCGAGTGTGGCGGAATATGCGCCGCAGTTGGTCGAGAAGACGCGGCATTTGACACATGGTTTAGTGAAATTGCCGGGAAATGTGAAGATGTCGTCGCGAAAAGGTAATTTTTTACGCGCGGTGGATGTACTGGAGATGATTCGGGAGATTCTGGGCGGGGAGAAGGCTGATAATAGAGTGGTGCTAGCAGCGATTAAATATGCTTTCTTGAAGTACAAAATGGGTGGAAATATTGTGTTCGATCCGCAGGAGTCAGTCTCGACGACTGGTAATTCGGGCGTGTATTTATTGTACTCAGCGGTGCGCGCGAAGAAGGTGCTAGCAAAGGCGGGCGGTGAAATTATTAGTGCAGCGAAGAACAGTGACGATAAATTTGAGAAGGCGTTGAGCAAAAAACTTGTTCAATATGAAGAAATCCTCGGTGAAGCGATCGCAGAGAAGGCGCCAAATAAGGTCTGCACATATCTTTACGAATTAGCGCAAGAGTTTTCTAGATTTTATGAGAATGTGAAGGTAGCGGGGAGTGAGCGCGAAGGAGAATTGGTGCGCTTAGTGAAAGCATATCTGAATGTGATGGAACATGGACTGGGACTCTTGGGGATTGAAGTGCCGGAGGAGATGTAATGAAGAAAGCGAAGCTTTTGTGGGTGGACTTAGAGATGACGGGATTAGATCCGAAAAAGGATCGAATTTTGGAGCTAGCAGCGGTGGCGACAGATTGGGATTTTGAGCCGATGGCGGAGATGACAGCTGTCGTAAAGGTGTTAGAAGCTTTGATGAAAAAACGTATGGTGGGGGAGTTTTGGGAGAAAAATGCACAGAGCCGGGAAGCTTTGATACAGCAAAATCAGACGGGGAAAAGTACGAAGATAGTGGAAAAACAGTTGTTGGAATTTATTGATCAGTGGTTTGGGAAGGAAGTGATTTTAGCGGGGAATTCGATTCATCAGGATCGGAAATTTATCGATCGGGAATGGCCGGAAGTAGCGAAGCGATTACATTATAGAATGTTGGATGTGAGTGCGTGGAAGGTAGTGATGGAGGGGAAATTTGGCAAGAAATTTGTGAAGCGGGAACAACATCGGGCGCTGGATGATATTCAGGGTTCGATCGAAGAGCTAAAATGGTATCTAGGAGGTGCGCGATGATTGAACTTGAGAAGATGAGTGGAATTGGCGAGTGGATTGAGTCGAAGCGCGGAGAAAAAGGTGAGGATAGAGTATATGCAGCGCCAGGAGGGAAGGTTTTCTTAGTAATCAGGCCGAAGACACTGGAAGTGCGTTGTGACAAGGAGCTTGGTAAGAAATTACGAGGGGATTATGAGAGTGTGATGGAAAGTCGGTACTTTGGTCGAGGAGGGATTGAGATTGTGCCGAGTGGGCAGTTAACGGCGGCGGAGCTCGAAGATTTGGTGCGACTGAGTTATAATTTGTCGAAGGAAGAGGCGGATGCGTAAAAATTGGCCGCAGCGGAAGTTGATCCTGATAGCGCTGGGGGTGTTTTTGAGTTCAGCGTTTTTGGCAATTATTGTGAATAGTGTGGCGAAGTATGGTTTTGATATTTCGCGTTCGATTAGCCGCTATGTAGGATTTGAATATTGGAGTGCGACGGTGTTTACGCTAGCGAATTTAGTGGTAGCGGGGCTGATTATGCGATACTTGTGGCAGCTGGCGGAAGTTTGGAAAATGCCAAGAGTGTTTTATTATGCGCTAGTCTTGATGGCGGCTTGTCTGATTTGGTTGTCGGTTTGTCCGATTGGGTTGACGGACGTGGCGGGAGAGACGAGTGTAATATCTTTGATGCATGAATTGGCATCGCGGACGATGTTTTTGACGATGATGTTAGCGGCGTTTTTGATTGCTGTATCGAAGAAGGCGAATACGGCAGCGAAGATTGGGAATGGGATTTTCGTGGTTTATGGCTTAGTCTGCGTGGTGGGTTATTTGTTGCAAGCGGATTGGTTTATTTCGTACACAATGATATATGAGACGGTATTTTTGACTGGGTTTATGCTGGCGATTGCGCTTTGCGGGAAAAGTGAGCGGAAGATTTAGGCGGTTTTGTCGGTCTGATCGGTAGCCTTGGAAGCGTCGGAGTCGGATTTGGCGTCTTCGTGGTTGCGATTGAAACGATTGATGGAACGCACGATGATGAAGATGACGAAAGCGATGAGCAGAAAATTGACGACGTTTTGAATGAAGTTGCCATAGGCGATATGGGCGACGGAGTCGGCACCGAAGATATTGGGGATATCGATGGAAAGCTTGGAGAAGTCAAGACCGCCAGCGAGGAGGCTGGTGACAGGCATAATGATATCGTCGACAAGTGACTTGACGATAGCGGTAAAGGCACCACCAACGGCGACACCAATGGCGAGGTCGACGACGCTGCCGCGATTAATGAATTCACGAAACTCTTTCACGAAAGGAGTTTCGGAAATAGCTTTGAGAGGGTTGGTGGTTTTTGATTTTTTGGTGGGTTGGGAATTGCTTGTAGTAGTCATATCTGTATTATAACAGATTGGAGCGCTAATCGCTAGGGCTGGAGTAATCGTTGAAGCTTTGTTCAATGACAGAGAGGCTGGACCAGAGTTGATTCAAGATATTGAGCAAGGCAGGATCTTTGGTGCGAGCGATGAGGCTGGTGTCGAGAGAGATGAGCAGGGAAACTTGGAGCTTGATTTGGTTGGCATAGATACGGTCGAGGATGCCGTTGAGCTTAGCATTGTTCAAAGTAGTATTAAGATTATCGGAGAGAGTGGTTTCGGTTTCGGAAACTTTGGCGCTTGGGACGAGCGGATCTTTGCCGGAGCTATTAAGAGTGATGTAGTTCGATAGCTGATTGGAAGCGTTGGTAAGAGTGCCGGAGAGGGAAACGCCGATAGAACGCAGGCGGGAAGATTTGAGCGAACTATTGTAAGTGCCGAGAGTTTTATTGAGGTTGATAATTCGAGTATAGAGTTGTTTTTGGAGGTCGGAAGATTTGGTCTTGCCGTTATTAGCAATGGCGACGATGCCGATCAAAATAATTGTAACAACGACGGCGCCGATGAGAATTTTGAGGAGGAGAGTAGGGAGAGACTTCTGAGAATTTTTGGAAGAGGAGGGAGATTTGGTGCGATTTGATTGAGAGATCTGATTCAGATATTCGAGTTTATCCATGAGTTAATTATAGCATGTATCAGGCTTCGACAAAATGATTATGATGTGATAGGATAAGGGTTAAGATGTCCGAGTTTTTGCGTAGTAGCCAGGAAGAAGAAGTGAAAGCGGAGTCGCCGTTAGAGCGGTTTCGGGTGAATCCGGAGGATTATCCGATTTTTCGGTGGCAGGCGCAGAAGGATCCGACTGATGCGCGGGGGAGGGACATTACTTGGAATATTGATCGGACGCTAAGCAAGTATGTGACTTCGACGGCGAGCTTGATCGCAATGATGGATGGAACGGCGGAAACTTATGAGGAGAATGAGGAGCTGGAGAAGCCTGACCACGTGATTTATTTGGATAAGTCGGCGCGACCGGCGAGTTGGATGGTGAATATTTTTTGGGATGATTTCTCGAAAGAGAAGCGGCCGGAGCACTCATATTTGAATATTGATCGTTTGCCGTGGTTTCGGAGAGTGGGGCTGGAGCTTGATGCGGGGAACTATGCGAGACATGAGGATGGGAGTAGCTATAAGCCCGGACCGGGGGATTTCTTGAGGGAAGCGGATCGGATCCCGGATGAAGTCTTCGCGCGCATTCGGGCGCTTTATGTCCCAGGTGGGGTAGAGACGGAAGATTTGACGGAAATTATGAAAATGCCTACTTCTCTAGATGGGAAAAATTTGATGATTGTGGATGAGGTGGCGGATACGGGGGCGACGCTAGAGATTGCGAAATATCTATTGAAGCGAGCAATTCCGGCAATTAAGAGTATACAAGGGGATTATTTCTGGGATAGTGGCGTGAGAATTGATGCGGATGGCGGTCAGCAACAACTGAGCGTGCCGGTATGGTATAGCCATAGCACGTCGGAGGGGCGGGGGATTGGCGATGTGAATGAGCCGTTTTTCATGGAGCGGTACCGGCAAAATCCGACGCCGCGGACGCGAGCACAGGCGCTGGGAGCATTGGTATTGAGTGAATATGTGGATCTAGGGCAGGAGAAAAGTCAAGCGTCGCGGGAATTAGCGAAGGAAATGCTAAAAATGCACGAGGACTATGAAGCGGGGAAGATTATGCTACAAATTCCGCAGAGTTGGGGAATACAAGAGCGGGCGGCTGAGGCAGTGGAAGAGCAGGGGATGTTGTTGGGGCGCAATACTATGAACGATCCGAGAAATTATTTAAATGTGTTAAAAGCGATCGAGGGAAGGTCTGCATAAGAAAACCCCTAGCTACTGCTAGGGGTGCGGGGTGAGGATGATGTGGTCCGTCGAGGAGATGTGACGGTTTAGAATGATGGTGACACGGTAGTTTGCACTATCGTGCTGGTTGGGATTTCGATATGTGCTGTGGGGTGCGGACCGAGGTTTATCTCGTAAGTAAGTGCCTTGAAGCTCAACGCTGTTTGGATAATCTTGCCGAAAATCGATTTTGACAGAGAAGCGATGAGTTTTGCCCGTGGAGGAGTTGACGCCGATGATCCGGATGGTGTCTCCGGGCTGGGCGTCATAGGGGCGCTTACCTCGAGGTTTAAAGGAAAATTTGAGGATCTGAGACCGAAAATCGATGTAGATCACCCTCTTTCTGGTAATTTTTGGGTCTCTATTGTCTATAGTAGCACACTTTGCTTAAAAAGTCAATATTTAAATCAGTGGATTAGGGGTGGATAAGATGGTATAATGGGGGTATGGATGACGCGAAGGAGGAAATTCGGGCGCGCTTGCCGGTAGAGGATGTGATTTCTCAGTATATTGAGCTGAAGCGGGCGGGGCGGAGTCTCAAGGGGCGGTCGCCATGGGGGGTGGATAAGACACCTTCTTTCATGGTGTCGCCGGAGAAGGGGATCTGGCATGATTTTTCTTCAAATAAAGGTGGCGATATCTTTACGTTCGTGATGGAAGTGGAGGGAATTTCTTTTCGGGAGGCCTTGGAGAAATTGGCGGCGCAAGCGGGAGTAGAGCTGACGAAATATAGTGGGGGTGATAAGAAGGTGGCCGAGCGGAAGCGGCGGGTAAAAGAACTTTTGGAGTTGACGTGTAAATATTATCAGTTTTGCTTAACGAAAAGTGAGCGGGCGTGGAAATATGCGACGGAAAAGCGGCAGATGACTCGGGGGACGCTAGAGACTTTCCGGATTGGTTATGCGCCGAATCAGGGGCGAGCGTTGCTGCAATTTTTGACCAAACGAGGATTTATGAAGGCGGAGATGGAAGCGGCGGGGGTGTTGAACCGTTTTGGTGGAGATTTGTTTCGGGGGCGGATGATGGTGCCGTTTATTGATACAGGGGGAGTGGTTGGGTTTACGGCGAGGATTTTGGATCAAGGGGAGCCGAAATATCTGAACACGCCAGAGACACTACTGTTTAATAAAAGTCGGTTTGTGTTTGGGCTGGCACAGGCGAAGGAGGCGATCCGGCAGAATGGTTTTGTGGTGATTGTGGAGGGGAACATGGATGTGATTTCTTCGCATCAGGCGGGGGTGCGGGAGGCGGTGGCGACGAGCGGAACGGCGATGACAG